>NZ_JBHTVQ010000053.1:0-49159 GCF_042792855.1 Streptomyces sp. NPDC056600 | reverse complement strand
GGTGAAGACCCGTGCCGCCGTCGCGGCGGTTGCGGAGCGGGGCGCCTCAGGCGGCAGCGGCGCGGGTGCGCTCGGCGACCTGGGACAGCACCTCGACCAGGCCGTCGACGGCCTCGGTGTCGTCGGCCGGGTGCAGCTCGGCGAAGCGGACGACCGAGCCGGCTATGGCCAGCTTGGGCTCCTCGACGACCACGGCGCCGGCGATGCCGAGGGCCTTGCGCGCCTCGTCCTGGGCCCACACGCCGCCGTACTGGCCGTAGGCGGTGCCGATCACGGCGACCGGGAGGCCGGACAGCGCACCGGCGCCGAACGGGCGGGACAGCCAGTCGATGGCGTTCTTCAGCACGGCCGGCATGGTGCCGTTGTACTCGGGGGTGAACCACAGGAGCGCGTCGGCGGAGCCGGCGGCCTCACGCAGACGGGCGGCCGCCTCGGGCAGCGAGCCCTCGACGTCGATGTCCTCGTTGTAGAACGGCACCTCGGCCAGACCCTCGAACACCTGCACCTCCACACCCTCGGGGGCGTGCTTGGCGGCGGCCTCGGCGAGCTGGCGGTTGTGCGAGCCGGCACGGAGGCTGCCGACAAGGGCGAGGATGCGGACGGACATGAGCACTCCTTGGGGAAACAGGACGACAGGGGTGGCGGCGAGCAGACGCTCACCACCTGGACGGGAAGCGGAACGCTCCGCCTCGCCGACCCTCGTTCAAAGTTGTACCACCTATCCGGACCACGGTCCACTTTCGCTGTGTTGCGGTACTGTGAAGCTCATGGACACCGCTGTACCGCCGCCCTCCGGCGAACCTCTCACGGTCGTCGGCCCCACGACCGGGGTGCCGGCGGATTCCGCGGCCGCCTCCTGCGGTCTGCGCGCCGACGCCGCCCGCAACCGCGCGCGGCTGCTGGACGCCGCCACCCGGCTGCTCGGCGAGCACGGCCTGGCGCACCTGACGATGGAGGCGGTGGCCCAGGCGGCAGGCGTCGGCAAGGGCACCGTCTTCCGGCGCTTCGGCGACCGCACGGGCCTGCTGTTCGCCCTCCTCGACCACCGCGAGCGGCAGTTCCAGACCTCGTTCCTCTCGGGCCCGCCGCCGGTCGGCCCGGGCGCGCCCGCCCTGGAGCGGCTGCACGCCTTCGGCCCGGCGGTGCTGCGCCACGAGGCAAGCCACACGGAGCTGTGGCTGGCCCTGCAGACCGACCCGCTGCGCGCGCTCAGCAGCCCGCCCCACCTGCTGCGTCACACCCACCTCACGCACCTGCTGCGCGAGCACGGCGCGCGGGGCGACGTGGAGCTGCTCGCCCACACCCTGCTCGCCTTCCTGAGCACCTCGCTCACCCATCACCTGACGGTTCGCTGCGGCATGGGCCTGGACCGGGTCGAGGACGCCTGGCACCACCTGGTGGCTCGCCTGACCGCCTGCTCCTGAGCCGCCTGCTCCTGAGCCGCCCGAGCCTTGGGCGCCCGAGCCTGGGTCGCCCGAGCCGTACGCCCGTGGCTCAGGACCGGCTGCCGGACTCCGCGCGGCGCTCGCGCAGCCGCACCGTGATCCAGGCCGCCAGCCCCAGGACCGCCGCGCCGAGGACCACCTTGGACAGCACGCCCACGTACTGCTCCACGAGCTCCCAGCGGTCGCCCAGCCAGTAGCCGGCCAGGACCAGCACGGAGTTCCAGATGAGGCTTCCCAGGCCGGTCAGCCCCAGGAACACCGGCAGCGGCATCCGCTCCAGTCCGGCGGGCACCGAGATCAGGCTGCGGAAGACCGGCACCATCCGGCCGAAGAACACCGCCTTGGTGCCGTGCCGGGCGAACCAGTCCTCGGTCTTCTCCAGGTCGGAGGTCTTCACCAGCGGCAGTTTCGCCCAGACCGCGTAGAGCCTGCGGCGGCCCAGCAGGATGCCGATCCAGTACAGGGCCACCGCGCCCACCACCGATCCCAGGGTGGTCCAGAACAGCGCGGAGGGCAGGCTCAGCACGCCCTGTCCCGCGGCGAAGCCGGTCAGGGGCAGGATCACCTCGCTGGGCAGCGGCGGGAAGAGGTTCTCCAGCGCGATCGCCAGTCCGGCTCCGGGACCGCCCAGGCGCTCCACCAGATCGACGGCCCAGCCGGCGATGCCGCCGGGCTGGTCGGGCCGCGCCGCGGCCAAGGACGAAAGCTGCATGAGGTCTCCGGGCCGCGGGGGCCGTCAGGGAACAGGGCGTTCTTCCACCCTAGGAAACCGACGGCCGGGACGCGGAAGCGGACGGCCGTGCCTCCAGTGGCGTTCCCCACAGCATGTTCCCGGGAAAACCCGTCCCACGGCGCCGGCCCGCCGCCTCCGGGACGGACGGGGTCAGCGGGCCAGGAGGCCCAGCCCCTCGACCACCTCGGCCCCGGGCAGCTCGGCCAGCGCCGGGCCGGGCACCAGCAGCTTCCCCCGCCTCCGGCCGCTGCCGACCAGGACGTACGGCAGTGCCGCCACGGCGGAGTCCACCAGCACCGGCCACCCGGCGGGCAGCCCCACCGGCGTGATCCCGCCGTACTCCATGCCCGTCAGGCCGGTGGCCGTGTCCATCGGGGCGAACGACGCCTTGCGCGCCCCCAGCCGGCGGCGCACCAGGCCGTTGACGTCGGCCCGGGTGGTGGAGAGCACCAGGCAGGCGGCGTAGCCGGTCTCCTGGCCGCGCCTGCCCGCCACCACGACGCAGTTGGCCGAGGCGTCCAGCAGGTCGCTCCCGTAGTGCTGGACGAACACGGCGGTGTCCGCCTTCTCCGGGTCGGTGTCGACGTAGACGATGTTCTCCGCCGGGACGCTCCCGCCCCAGGTCCTGACCGCCTCGGCGACCGGCCCGACGAGCTCGTCGAGGCAGGCGGTGGCGGGACGGGCGTCGGCGAAGTCTCCCAGAGGTGCGCGCATGCCGGGCACGGTAGCGGAACCGCTCCGGTTCCCCCGCCGCCGCCCGCGAGGTGGAACTCCCGCCTCAGGCGCCGGGTCCCTCGCCCAGGCGCACCGGCCGGGGCGTCAGCCGGATCACCGGCAGTTCGCGGTCCGTCTTCTCCGTGTAGCCGGCGAAGCGGGGCTGGACGGCGGTGATCACCCGCCAGACCTTCTCCCGCTCCTCGCCGCGCAGTTGCTCGGCGGTGACCTCCATGGTCCGGCCGTCCAGGGTCACGGCGACCCGGTCCGGATGGGCGGCCAGGTTGTAGTACCAGTCCGGGTTGCGTGCCGCGCCGTTCGCGCTCGCCACGATGAGCCAGGTCCCGCCCTTCTCCTCGAAGCGGGCCACCGGCGTCTTCCTCGTCCGGCCGGAGCGGCGTCCGACGGTGGTCAGCACCAGTGCCTCCATGCCCATGACGCGACCGCCGCCGCGGCGCACGATCCGTCGCATGGCGAGCGCGTTCACCCGGCGCGTCAGAGCGCCCGGCTGGGCCGCGCCGCGGGTTCCGTTCGGGGTCGGTGTGAAGCTCATCGGTCTCCTCCGCTCCCGCGCCGCACCTGCGTCCGGGGTGCGCGCGTTCCGCGGCCGACGCTACCGCCGACGGCTCCGCACGGCCCGTCGGAGACCGGTGTCCCGCTCCTCGCGCAGGTCGAGGGCGGCCGGGGAGACGTCCCGCGCCCTCTGCGGGGCCGAGGCGTCCGGCTTGCCGTCGGGGGCGGTCAAACGGGCGGTCTCCTCCTCGTCGAGGGCCGCCAGGCGCGCCACCGTCTCGTCGTCGAGCTCGGCCAGGGCCAGCAGCTGCTCGGGGGTGGCGTCGGCGGGGATGGGGGACGGCGCGGGCGTGCGCAGCGGCGGCTGCCAGCCCTGGTCGGGCGTCCAGCGCCGGACGACCTTGGCGGGCGCGCCGACGACCACGGAGTGGTCCGGGACGACCCCGCGCACCACCGAGCCGGCGCCGACCACCACGTTCCGCCCGATCCGGGCGCCGGGCAGGATCACGGCGCCGGTGCCGATCCAGCAGCCGGGTCCGATCTCCACCGGATCGGTGCGCGGCCACTGCTTGCCGATGGGCTGGTGCGGGTCGTCGTAGGAGTGGTTGGTGGAGGTGACGTAGACGTAGGGCCCGAAGTAGCAGTCGTCGCCGATCGACACGGTGGTGTCGGCGATGACGTGGCTGCCGCGCCCGAGGACCACGCCGTTCCCTATGCGCAGAATCGTCTCGGCACCGAGGTCGAGGTCGGGCATCAGGCCGGCCGTGAGGGTGACCTGCTCGCCGATGATGCAGTAGGAGCCCAGCTCGATCCAGGGCTCGCCGAAGACGGTGCCCAGGGGAAACGCGAGCTTGGTGTGCGGCCCCATCGACCGGAACCGCAGCCGGCCCGGCTGCTCGGCGGACACCGCTCCGGTGCGCTGGACCCACGCCCAGGCGGCGTGGACGCCACGCTGCAGGAGGCGACGCCGCCACGCGGTGAGGGAGTTCTGGCTCTTGGGCACCCGCTCACGGTAACCAGCACCCGGCACCGCGACCCTGCCGAGGACCTGTGATCTTCACCCCAGCGGCGGTGGCATACCGTGCCGGGGAACGGCTACCACCTGGAGGGGCAATGGCGCACGAGGCGCTGGTCGCGGGCATCGGCGGCAAGGAACCGGTCCTGGAGGAGGACGCCTACGCGGCGCCCAACTCCGTCCTGCTGGGCGAGGTGACGCTGCGCCGGGGCGCGAGCGTCTGGTACGGCGCGGTGCTGCGTTCGGAGGCGGGCCCGATCGTGGTCGGCGAGAACAGCAACGTCCAGGACAACTGCACGCTCCACGTCGACCCCGGCTTCCCGGTGACGATCGGGCGGGGCGTCTCGATCGGCCACAACGCCGTGGTGCACGGGGCGACGGTCGAGGACGACTGCCTGATCGGCATGGGCGCCACCGTGCTCAACGGCGCGGTGATCGGCGCCGGGTCACTGGTGGCGGCGCAGGCCCTGGTGCCGCAGGGGATGGTCGTGCCGCCCGGTTCGCTCGTCGCCGGAGTCCCCGCCAAGGTGCGGCGGGAACTCACCGAGGAGGAGCGCGCGGGGATCCAGCTGAACGCGGCGCACTACACGGAGCTGGCGAAGGCGCACCGGGCCGTGCACGCGGCCGACTGAGCCGGCCTCAGCGTTCGGCGGCCGGCTCGGGCTCCCGCCCGGCCGCCGGCGCGGTCTTTCCCGCCCGGTCCGCGGGCGTGGTCTCCGTCCCGTCGGGAACGGTCGCCGCGGCCTCTTCCGCCTCGGCGGTCCGCCCGGTCCCGCCGTCCGTCCCCTCGTCCGTCGCCCCGCCGTCCGTCGCCCCGGTCCCGTCCCCGGAGGCGTCCGAGGCGGAGGCCGTCATCTTGGCCGCCCGGCGCTTCATCAGGATCATGGAGGTGAGCCCGATGGCCACCGCGAGCACCAGCCCCACCCAGGAGAACCGCTTCAGCCACGCCTCGGCGACGATGCCCACGTAGTAGATGACCGCGGTGGTGCCGCCGGCCCAGACGATGCCGCCGCTGACGTTGGCGATCAGGAACTTCCAGTACGGCATCTGCAGCACGCCCGCCAGCGGGCCGGCGAAGATCCGCAGCAGGGCGACGAACCGGCCGAAGAAGACGGCCCACATGCCCCACTTGTCGAAGGACTTCTCCGCTGCGGCCACGTGCCCTTCGCTGAAGTGCTTCGGGAACTTCGCGCCCAGCCAGGCCAGCAGCGGGCGTCCGCCCTTGCGGCCGATGGCGTAGCCGATCGAGTCACCGATGATCGCTCCGGCGCTGGCGCAGATGCCGAGGATCAGCGGGTCGATGCCCGCGTGCTGGGAGGAGAGCAGCGCCGAGGAGACCAGCACGATCTCGCCGGGCAGCGGGATGCCGAGGCTCTCCAGACCGATGACGATGCCCACCAACGCGTAGACCGCGCCCGCCGGCACCGTCTCGAGCCATTCCTGGACGTGCACCTGTGCCTTCTTCCTGCGCTCTCGTGTCTCGCCGGGTTGTCGTGTCCGGTCCCCACCGACCGGTGCGCGCTGTCGCCGTCGTGGCACGGGGGGCGTCGGCACCCGTGCCCGCACCCGCGCCCGTATGCCGGGAAGCCTACCGTCCGTCCGCCGGAACCGGATCTGCCCATCGCTACACCACGGACGAGGAACGGTGACCAAAGCGTGTCTCTGCGCGACTAGGGTTACGGCTCATGTGGCCTGGACAGCAGCCGCCTGGTGGCGAGCAGAACCCGAACACCCCGCAGCAGCCGGTGAACCCCTACCAGCAGCCGGGGTACCAGCAGCAGCCCAACCCGTACCAGTCGCCCGGCTACCAGCAGCAGCCGCAGCCCGGTCCCTACGCCCCGCAGGGCCAGTGGGGGCCGGCCGGGCCGGCGGGCCCCGCGCAGCCGCCCGCCGGCGGCGGTCCCTCGGACCCGTCGCGGCGGACGAAGCTGGTCGCGATCGTCGCCGCCTCCGCGGTGGTGCTGACGGCCGCGGTGACCGGTTTCCTCGTGCTGGGCGACGACGACGAGAAGGTCGTGGCCGGCGGTGACGGCAAGCCGTCCGCCTCCGCGTCCGCCTCGAAGCCCGCCTCCCCGAAGCCCACCGGGTCCTCGGAGGACAACCCGCGCGGCGAGGGCCCGAAGCCGACGGTCCCCGGCTGGAAGGTCGTGGTGAACCCCAAGTGGGGCACCGCCTTCGACGTCCCGGCGGACTGGGAGGTGGAGAGCCCGACGATGCTGATCGGGTTCGAGAAGGACGGCTCGGACGACCTCGATCCGCTGATCGTCATGTCGGCGCCGGCGTACTACAAGTCGAAGTGGTGCGTCTCGGACGACGACAAGGACGGCCGGGAGGACGAGACCGCCCTGGCCACCGTCGGCACCAAGGGCGCCAACGGTGCGAAGAGCACCGACGAGGTGGCGATCAACCACTCCAACACGTGGGTGTTCGCCGGCTACACGCAGCCCGACAAGAAGAGCGTCACCTGGGACAAGAAGGCCAAGCCCTACACGACGGCGTCCGGAGTCGAGGGCAGCATCGCCTGGGCCCGGTCCAAGAACACCCCGGACAAGGGCAAGTGCGCCACCGACGGCAAGGCCCTCACCTTCGGCTTCAAGAACTCCAACGGCGACTTCGTGGCCTGGACCCTGTTCGGGGCCACCGGGGTGGAGGACGAGGTGTCCGAGGAGACCATCATGAAGGTGCTCGACACCGTCCGCCTGCACGGCACCCCCAAGGGCTGACGCCCCGGCCCGTTCGTGCGGGACCGGCCCTCCGGGAGCAGGTCCCGCACGAGTCCGGTCCCGTGAGGGCCGGAAACAGGTTTGGCGACCGCCCTGGTCAGCGGGGATAGTCAGGGGGTGACCACCCCGCCCGCACCGTCGCCGTCCACCGGCGGCCGCCGCAACTACGTCCTGCTCACCGCCGCCGCCTGCGTCACCAACCTCGGTGGCGCGGGCGCGATGATCGCCTCGGCCTTCGCCGTGCTCGACTCCGGCGGATCCGGCGGAGACGTCGGCCTGGTGGTGGCCTCGCGCACGCTGCCGCTGGTGCTGTTCCTGCTCATCGGCGGGGCGGTCGCCGACCGGCTTCCCCGGCACCGGGTGATGGTGGCGGCGAACACCGTCAACTGTCTCTCCCAGGCCGCCTTCGCCGCGCTGGTCATCGCCGGGGAGGCGCGGCTGTGGCAGATGATGCTGCTGGCCGGCCTCGGCGGTGCGGCGCAGGCGTTCTTCGGTCCCGCCTCGGAGGGCATGCTGCTCTCCTCGGTCCCCGCCGGCGAGGCCGGCCGTGCCTTCGCCGTCTACCGCATGGCCATGCACGGCGCCTCGCTGGGCGGGGCGGCGCTGGGCGGGGCGATGGTCGCCGCCATGGGCCCCGGCTGGGTGCTGGCCGTCGACGCGGCCGCCTTCGCGGTGGCCGCCTCGCTGCGGGCCCTCCTCGACGTCCGCGGCATCGCGCCGCGCGAGCCCGGTGGCGGCATGCTCGCCGACCTGCGGGAGGGCTGGCAGGAGTTCGCGTCCCGTCCCTGGCTGTGGGGCATCGTGATCCAGTTCTCGGTGGCCAACGCGGTGGTGGGCGCGGCCGAGGCGGTGTACGGGCCGCTGGTGGCCCGCGACAGCCTGGGCGGCGCGGGTCCCTGGGGGCTGGCCCTGGCCGCGTTCGGGGCGGGCACCATGGCGGGCGGTCTGCTGATGACCCGCTGGAAGCCCCGGCGGCTGCTGCTGGCGGGCACGCTGTGCGTCTTCCCGCTGGCGCTGCCCAGCGCCGCCCTCGCGGTTCCGGTGCCGACCGGGGTGCTGTGGGGGGTCATGTTCGCGACAGGCGTGACCATCGAGGTCTTCGGCGTCTCCTGGATGACGGCGCTGCACCAGGAGATACCCGAGGACAAGCTGTCCCGGGTCTCCGCCTACGACTGGTTCGGCTCGATCGCGATGGTGCCGCTGGCCACGGCGCTGGCCGGGCCGGCCGAGACGGCGTTCGGACGCACCTCGGCGCTGTGGGGCTGCGCGGCGCTGGTCGTCCTCGTCACCGCCGCGGTCCTCCTGGTCCCCGACGTCCGCCGCCTCACCCTGCGGTCCGACCCCCACGCCAAGGCGGGCGGCGCCCTCGACGCGGTCGTCCCTCCGGTCACGCCGGTCGCCCTCGACGCCACCGTCCCTGCTCCTGCCCCCGCCGAGGCGCCGCGGTAGCCGCTCCTGCCCCGACGGACGGGGGTGGACAAGGTCAGCCGATGCCGAAGGCGCCGTCGGGCGGCTCCGGGGAGGGGACCGCGTCCGCGTCGTCCACGGCCGCCGCGCCCCGGGTGAAGTCCCGCAGCGCCTCCGCGTGCACCACCCGCGCCGGGAACGCGTCGGCGGCCACCCGCCGGGCCACCCCCGCCACGTCCAGCGGCCGGCCCGACGCGACGAGCAGCGCGTTTCCGAACCGCCGCCCGCGCAGGACACCCGGCTCGGCGATCAGCGCCGTCTCCGCGAAGACGGCCGCCACCGTGGCGATCTGGGAGCGCAGGAACGCGAACGGCGCCCCGTCCGCCAGGTTGGCGACGTACACCCCCGTGTCCCGCAGCACCCGCCGCGCCTCCCGCACGAGACCGAGCGAGGCGAGGTGCGCCGGCACCCTGGAGCCGCCGAACACGTCCGCCACCACCAGGTCCGCACTGTCCTCCGGTGCGCGCTCCAGCCACGCACGTGCGTCGCCCACATGTGTGCGGACACCGCCCCCACCGGTTTCCTCCGGCAGCGGCAGGTGCTCCAGCACCATCTCCAGGAGTCCGCGGTCGTACTCGACCACGTCCTGACGGGACCCCGGCCGGGTGGAGGCCACATAGCGGGGCAAGGTGAGGGCCCCGCCGCCCAGATGCACCACGTCCAGCCCCGCCCCGGGCTCGGCCAGCGTGTCGACCAGGTGCCCGATCCGGCGGGTGTACTCGAACTCCAGGTGGGCCGGTTCGTCCAGGTCGACGTAGGACTGCGGCGCCCCGTCGACGGTCAGCAGCCAGGCCCGCTCCCGGTCCACGTCGGGCATCAGTTTCGCGGTGCCGTGGTCGACGGCGCGGGACACGGGTACGGGCTCGTTCACCAAGCCATTGTGCCGGTATGACGGTATGTCGTACGCCACGGTAGGGAGCGAACACCCCACATCCTCGGTTACTGTCGCCAAATGCTCGATGCCACCACCCGCTCTGGGGGCACCGCCGCGGCACCGTCCCCCGCCGCGGCCGCTGGATTAGTGATCACCCCTCCCGTCAAACCGACCAGGACAGCGCAACCGGCGAACCAGCCGGCGCCGCCCGCGGCCCCCGTGCCACGCGGGCCGCTGGCCCGCTGCGCCCGGCTGCTGCTGTCGCCGTGGGCCCGTCTCGGCCTACTGCTGCTCCTCCTGGCCACCGCCGCCGGGACCGTCCTGATGTTCGAGCCGCAGCGCCTCGTCGCCGACGGCTGGCCGCCCCAGTTCGGCGGCGGTCTCGCCGCGCTGGCGTTCGGAGTGGCCTACGGGCTGTGCACCGTGGCCTTCGTCCCGCGCCCGGTGCTCAACCTGGCGGCCGGCGCGCTCTTCGGCTCGACACTGGGCCTGGCGACGGCGCTCGGCGGCACCGTGCTCGGCGCGGGTCTCGCCTTCGGCCTCGGCCGGCTGCTCGGCCAGGACGCCCTGCGGCCGCTGCTGCGCGCCCGCTGGCTCCAGGCGGCCGACGGCCAGCTCAGCCGGCACGGCTTCCGCTCGATGATGGTGCTGAGACTCTTCCCCGGCATCCCGTTCTGGGCCGCCAACTACTGCGCCTCCGTCTCCCGGATGCGGGCCTCCTCCTTCCTTCTCGCCACCGCCCTCGGCTCGATCCCCAACACCGCCGCCTACGCGGTCGCCGGGGCCCGCGCCGCCAGTCCCACCTCGCCGGCCTTCCTGATCGCCGTGGCCGTCATCGCCCTCCCGGCCATGGGGGGCGCCGTCTTCGCCTGGCGCAAGCGCCACCACCTGCGCGCGCGCTGACCGGTCGGCGACGCGACGCCTCCCGTTCATCCGTGGATCACCTGGAGGACGCCGCGGCACCGTTACAGTGCCCGCACCCCGGCGTCGTCGTGACCCGGCCTTCCTCCCCGATCAGCACTTGGACTACCTGCACCCATGTCTTGGTTCGAATCGCTCGTCCTCGGACTCGTCCAGGGGCTGACCGAGTTCCTGCCCATCTCCTCGAGCGCCCACCTCCGGCTGACCGCCGCGTTCTCCGGCTGGCACGACCCGGGGGCGGCGTTCACCGCCATCACCCAGATCGGCACCGAGGCCGCGGTGCTGATCTATTTCCGCCAGGACATCGGGCGGATCGTGAGTGCCTGGTTCCGCTCCCTGCGGGACCGGGAGGCGCGCCGCGACCACGACGCCAAGATGGGCTGGCTGGTGATCGTGGGCTCGATCCCGATCGGCGTCCTCGGTGTGGCCCTCAAGGACCACATCGAGGGCCCGTTCCGCGATCTGCGGGTCACCGCCACGATGCTGATCGTGGTCGGCGTCGTCATCGGCGTCGCCGACCGTCTCGCCGAGCGGGCCTCGGAGGCCGCCGAGCGGCCCGTGGAGGGCGGCGGGCGGCCTTCCGGGGGCGGCGGGCGGCACCGTCTCCGCCGGCCGAAGGACCTGACGCACCTCGGCATCCGCGACGGCCTGATCTTCGGCCTCTGCCAGGCCATGGCCCTGGTCCCCGGCGTCTCCCGCTCGGGAGCCACCATCAGCGGCGGCCTCTTCATGGGCTACCGCCGGGAGGCCGCGGCCCGCTACTCCTTCCTGCTGGCGATCCCCGCCGTCCTGGCGTCGGGCCTGTTCGAACTCAAGGACGCCGCGGAGGGCTCCCACGTCTCCTGGGGTCCGACGTTCCTGGCCACGGTGATCGCGTTCGTCTGCGGCTACGCGGTGATCGCCTGGTTCATGAAGTTCATCAGCACCAAGTCGTTCATGCCGTTCGTCTGGTACCGAATCGCCCTCGGCCTCATCATCCTCGGCCTGATCACGACGGGTGTGCTGAGCCCGCACGCGGCCGATGTGTAGTGAGGCGGTAGCGGAGTGTCATACCTTGCCCCTAGGGTGGACACCATGCTCCTCAATGCCGAGGTCCGTGATTCCGCGCGCTCAGCCGCCGAGCTGAACGAGATGATCCGCGCGCTGTGGCTCCGTTCGAGCGGCGCGCCGACCGCCCAGGACCGCGCCCGCTACGAACAGCTGGTCGTCGAGTGGGCCCGCGCCGTGCGGGCGGAGGCACTGCAGCCGGCCTGAGGGCTGTCCCCCAATCGATCTTCGAGTCGCGGTGGACACGGCAGTGGTAGTGCGTACTCTCACCGCTACCCGGCCAGGGCGAGGTTGTGCAGGCGGGCGATGCCGAGCATGGCGTGGTGGACGCCGTCGCCTTTGAGTCGGCAGTCGCGGAGGAACTTCCAGGTCTTCATGCGGGCGAAGACGTGCTCGACACGGGCTCGGACCTGCTTGTGGGAGCGGTTGTGCTCCTCCTTCCAGGCCGGGAGTTCGATCTGGCCGCGCTCGCGACGGTGTGGGATCACGAGTCCCGTGCCCAGATAGCCGCCGTCGGCGATCGTGAGCGTCCTGCCGACGGCGGCCTTGGCCCCGGACTCCTCCCACGCCTTGCAGTCGTTGCGGTTGCCGGCAAGCGGCTGGCCAACCACCACGACCAGGCGGGTGTCAGCATCAATCACGACCTGGTGATTCGGGGAGTACCGGTAGTTCTTCGACCCCTCGGCCACGGTGTGGTCGCGGGTGGGCACGAGGATGCCGTCCACGATGAGCACAGTGTTCTTGGCGAACCGCTTCCGCGGTTGGAGCGCGAACATCGGTCCCAGACGGTCGATGATGCGGCCCGCCGCCGACTTGGAGACCCCGAACAGCGGGCCAACCTGTCGCATGGTCAGGTTCGTCCGCCAGTGGGCGGCGACCAGCAATGCCCTGTTCTCCAGCGGAAGGCTCCACGGCCGGCCCTGCGGGTCGCGTCTGCCCCTTCGCGTCGCAGCTTGGCCACCAGCTTCTGGAACAGCCTTGGGCTGAGCCCCATGAACGGGCCTGTCCAGGAAGACTCTGACGCCGTGATCACACCAGTCACGCCGAGATCATCACACCGAGGTCAAGCGGAGGTCCCCAGCCCAGCTGTCACAACGGACCCGACCTGTAGGGAACGTGAGCTCCAGGGCGACGCGCCCGGTGTTCGGTGCGTGTTCCTCCCGCACCTCCAGAACCTCCTCCCCGACGTGGTCCACGAACGGCGACTCCTCATCGATCGTCCCCACGGTGACGCGTCCCAAGTCGCCCATGTCGTAGCCGGCGTGCGGCATCGACGCCTCAACGATCAGACACCAATCCGATCCGGTCGTGACGTGGATGGCGGCACCCCGGTCATCGATCAGCCACACATCCAGCGGGCCCGCAGGGGCATCACTGCCGTACATGTGCCACGAGCCGACGACCTCCGCGAGCCGATGCCCCACCAAGCTCTGCGCGCTCGCCCCAGCACCATGAAGCGGGCACTCCTTTGACTTGTCAGGCTCCATCGGCCGACAGTACCGCCGACCGATGTACCAGGTCACAGCGTTATACGGGACAAGCCTTAGGGCCTTTCCGGTGATCGGGCCGTCCAGGGCGGCTCCAAGCGTCCCGCGCCGCGCCTTCGCGGGCCGACCCGGAACCTGCCGCTCAATTCCAGCGGAGACGTGTCGTTTCAGCATGCATCCGTACCGTTTTCCGCACGCCGAAAGAGGCGCGGCGCGCGGAATGCCGATTCCTGAAAACTGACCGTCAGGACGCGGCGCGAACTCCGGGCACGCCGTGCACACTTGAGCTCCCTGCCGTTCACCTGGCCCGTCGCGGCCTTTCCGGTACGGCGCGACGCGGCCCCTCTCCACCGGAAAGGCTAAGGCCCCCGAGGAGTCAAGGCGCCGAGATCGGCGACGCATTGATCTCTTAACTCGCGGCAACCCGCAAGCAACACTCGATTGGCATGCTCCTCCCAATGGCGCGGAGTACGTCAATCACCGAGCGCGCCAGGACGCCTCAGGAAAAAGGACAGCCCTTACATGCGTGCTCCTCTCATATCCAAGGTGGCGATCGCGGTCGCCCTCGCCACCGCCGCCTCCGCGTCGGTCACGACGACCGCGGTGGCCGGCACCACGTCCGTCGACACCGCGATCGCCGACGCGGCCCGGTCCGCGGCCTTCGCACACGCCTCGCAGACCGGTCTGACCGACCGGAGCGGACTGGTCGCCACGGACGTCATGGCCGACGGGGACGGCGATCAGCACGTGCGCTTCTCGCAGACCTACCGGGCCCTCCCTGTCGTGGGTGCCGACATCGTTGTCCACCTCACCGCGTCCTCGAAGTACCTCGGAGTGACCCGGGCCTCGGACGAGCCGGTCTCCCTCCCGACCGTAGCGGCGAAGGTGACGGTGAAGCAGGCACGCGACAGGGCCGCGTCGGTGGTGTCCGAGGGCACGGCGTCGACACCCCGGCTGATCGTGCGCGTCCAGCACGGAAGGAGCGTTCTCGCCTACGAGACCCGGGTGGCGGTGAACGGCGACGCCGCGGCGTCCCGCAAGGTCGTGCTCGACGCGAGCACGGGCGGCGTGATCAGCGACGCCGCCGCCCTGGAGGGGTTCATCTCCCCCAAGCTGGAGAGGAGACTCAAGGCCTTGGGCGGGCGCGCCGCACCGTCCCTGGACGGGAGCGTGGCGGCGGGCAAGCCGGAGAAGCCCGGCGGCGGCTCCTACCCCGCGCCGGCCGTGGGCACGGGTCTGTCGATGTACAGCGGCACGGTGACCCTGAACACCACGCGGACCGCCGCCTCGAGCTACAGCCTCGTGGACGGCACCCGGGGCAAGGCCGAGATCAGGGACGCCAGGAACAGGGTCCTGTCGGAGTCACGTGTCCTCTCCGGTGCGAGCACCATGACCGACGCGGACAACAGCTGGGGCAACGGAACCACGTCCGACACCAACACGGCCGGCGTGGACGCCCAGTTCGGGCTCGCGTCGACCTTCGACTTCTACAAGGACACGCTGGGCCGCTCCGGCATCCGCGACGACGGGGTCGGCCCGGCCGGCGTCGTCCACTACGCGACCAACTACGGCAACGCCGGGTGGAGCGACGGCTGCTGGTGCATGGTCTACGGCGACGGCGACGGCGTGTTCTTCACGAAGCCGCTGACCCAGCTCGACATCACCGGACACGAGCTGACGCACGGTGTGGTGTCGGCCACGGCCGGTCTGGAGACCGACTACAGCGTGTACGGCGACCAGATCGGGGAGCCCGGCTCGCTGAACGAGTCGCTGGCCGACATCTTCGCCGTGGCCGTGGAGTTCGACACCGACACCGCCGGTCACACCCCCGACTACCTGCTGGGTGAGGACCTCGGCCTGGCACAGGGCTTCCTGCGCCGGCTCGACCGCCCGTCGCTGGACGTGCTGGAGGGCGCCGTGGACTACTGGAGCCCCGCCGCCCCCCAGACCGAGGTGCACGCCGGTTCGGGGGTCTCCTCGCACGCGTTCTACCTGCTGGCGGAGGGCAGCGGGCGCAAGACCGTCAACGGCGTCGAGTACGACTCGCCGACGTACGACGGCTCCACGGTGACCGGCATCGGCCGCGACAAGGCGGTGGCGATCTTCTACCAGGCGCTGACCCGGTACATGGTCTCCAGCACCGACTTCCACGACGCCCGCACCGCGACGCTCCAGGCCGCCGCGGACCTCTACGGCCAGGGCGGCACCGAGTACCAGGCAGTGGACGAGGCGTGGGCCGCGGTGAACGTCACCGCCGCCAACGGCTAGAACGACCGCCGGTCGCGGCGCGGTTGCGAGGACCGTACGCCAGGCCCTCGCCCGTGCGTCGGCAGGTGACGCGCCGGTGCACGCCGCCGGCTCGGCCGGCATCCCGCGCGGACCTGCCCCAAGGGCCGCCCGGCACACCACAGCGCACTCCCACACCGCCCCGCCCCGCACCGCCCCGCCCGGCACCGCATCGCGCGGCCCCGCACCGCCCCGCACCGCGCCGCACCGCATCGCGCGGCATCGCACAGCGCCGCACTCCTCACACCGCACCCGCACCCGCACCCGCACCGCCCGGCACGCCCAGAAGGCCGTGCACCGCGCTGACGCGCGCATTCCCGCCGGAGGCTCCCTGCTCCGGCGAGCTCGACGAACGACGGAACGACGGAACGACGGAACGAATGGACACAGAAGTGAATCCCCTGAGCAATCCGGCCGCGTCCCCACAGGGGCCGTGCCGGCCCCGACAGCGCCTGGCCGCCACCGTGACGGTCACCGCCCTGGCGCTCGCGCTGTCCTCGCTGCCTGCCTCGGCAGACCCCGCACCGGCGCCTCGTGCCTCCGACCACGCCCGGGGCGTGAAGGCTCTTCCGCGGATCGAGGCGACCGCCAGGCCGGGCGCCAGGGCCGCGGACCTCTCGCCCGGACAGCGCGGGAAGCTGCTCGACCGGGCCACCGACACGGCGTCGGACACCGCACGCTCGCTCGAGCTCGGTTCCCGGGAGAAGCTGGTCCCGAAGGACGTGATCAAGGACGCCGACGGCACGGTCCACACCCGCTACGAGCGCACCTACGCCGGTCTGCCGCTCCTGGGCGGCGACCTGGTGGTCCATCGGCGCGGCGACGAGCAGACCGTCACCTACGCCTCCACGGCGACGCCGGCCCTGTCGACCACCACGGCCGAGGTGCCGGCGACCACGGCGAGGAAGACCGCCCTGGGTAAGGCGAGGAACAAGGGCACCCGGAAGGCGGACGCGAAGGAGGACCCCCGTCTGGTGGTGTGGATGGCGGACGGCCGGCCGAAACTCGCCTGGGAGACCGTCGTCACCGGCCTGCAGGAGGACGGGTCCCCCAGCGAACGCCACGTCGTGTCCGACGCCGCGAGCGGCACCGTCCTGGCGAACAGCGAACACGTGCGGCTCGCCGACGGTCACAGCCAGTACAGCGGTGACGTCACCATCGGCTCCACCCGCCAGGAGGACGGCACCTACGCCCTGATCGACCCCGAGCGCGGTGGCCAGCGGACGCTCGACGCCACCGGCAACTCCCGCGGCGTCCTGTTCACCGGGCCCGACGACGTCTGGGGTGACGGCACCGCCGCGAACCGCGAGACCGCGGCGGCCGACGCCGCGTACGGCGTCCAGACCACGTGGGACTTCTACCGCGACCGGTTCGGCCGGCACGGCATAGCCGGCGACGGTCGCGGCAGCACCTCGCGGGTGCACTACCAGGCGCAGGAGGGCGTCCACCTGGCCAACGCCAACTGGCAGGACGGCTGCTTCTGCATGAGCTACGGCGACGGCAGGGACGGTCTCCACCCGGTCACCGCGCTGGACATCACCGCGCACGAGATGGCGCACGGTGTCACCTCGGCCACGGCCGGGCTGGGCGACTTCGGCGAATCCGCGGCCCTCAACGAAGCGATCAGCGACATGTTCGCCACGGCCGTGGAATTCCACGCCGGCAACCCCAAGGACGTTCCCGACTACCTGCAGGCCGAATTGGCCGACCTGCGCGGCACCGGACAGCCCATCCGGTACATGGACCGTCCCACCAGGGCCGGCGAGTACTACGGCTACATCCCCCTGGACTACTGGACGCCGCAGACGAAGAAGGCCGAGTCCCACATGGCGGCCGGCGTCGGCGACCACTTCTTCTACCTGCTCGCCGAGGGCAGCGGGCAGAAGACGATCAACGGCGTGGAGTACGACAGCCCCACCTACGACGGGCGGCCGGTCGCGGGCATCGGTCTGACCGACGCCACCGACGTGGTGTACCGCGCGCTCACCGTCTACATGACCAGCACCACCGACTACCCGGGCGCCCGGACCGCGACGCTCCTGGCCGCGGCCGACCTCTACGGCGCGGGCAGCGACGCCTACGAGGCCGTGGCCAACGCCTGGGCGGCCGTCAACCTCGGGAACGGATACGTCAACCACATCGCCGTCGACCCGCCGCAGACCGAGCCGGTCGCGGTCGGCCAGCCGGTGAGCCGCCGGATCACGGCGTCCAGCACCCGTCCCGGCGCGCTCACCTTCTCGGGGAAGTCACTCCCGCGGGGTCTGTCGATCGACCGCACCAGCGGCCTGATCACCGGCACGCCCGAGAAGGCCGGTGAATCCGACACGGTCATCTCCGTCACCAACGCGGCCGGCGACACCCGGCAGCTGTCGTTCACCTGGACCGCGCTGGAATCCGGCGGTCACTACTTCGTCAACCCCACCAGCTACGTGATCCCGGAGAAGGGCACCGTGGAGTCCCCGATGACCGTCCGGGGCAGGCCGGTCGACGCATCGGGCGATCTCGAGGTCACGGTCGACATCACCCACCCCATGGGCAATGCCATGGTGATCGACCTGGTCGCCCCCGACGGTACGGTCGTGCCGGTCAAGCCCTGGGGTCCCTGGGAGCTGAGGCCCGATCTGCGGGCCACGTACACGGTCGACGCCTCGGCCGTTCCCGCGGTCGGCACCTGGAAGCTGCGCGTCGACGACGGCACCCCGGGCATCTTCGACCTGGACTCCGGAACGCTCGTGAAGTGGAGCCTGACCTTCTGACCCGTCGCTCCGCCCCCGGCGGACGTGGGACCGCGGCGGCGCACCGGTTCGGACCGGGCGCCGCCGCACAGGTTCACCTGCCGAGCGCGGCCACGCCCGCCTGCGCGAACTTCTCGTCCAGGTCGCCGGACGGGGCCCCGGCGACGCCGATGCCGGCGATCGGGGCGCCCTTGGCGGTGACCGGCGCGCCACCGGCCAGGAAGAGGGTGTTCGGGATGTCCTTCAGGTTCGGGGCCTGGTCCAGCCGCCCGGCGAGCACCGAGGTGGGCGCGTTCCAGGAGACGGCCGTGTACGCCTTGCGCACCGCCGAGTCGTAGGACTGGGGACCGGCGCCGTCGCCCCGCAGGGTCACCACGGTGTTGCCGTTGCGGTCCACGACGGCGACCGTCACCTTCTGGTCCGCGTCCTCCGCGGCGTCCAGTGCGGCCTGCGCGGCCCGGACGGCGGCGTCTGCCGACAGATGCGTGGTCTGTGTGGTGTCCCGGCTCTTCGCCACGTCGGCCGCCGCGGCGGGCGCGGGGCCGGCGGCGTTCGCGGTCACGGCACCGAGCGTTCCGGCGCCCAGCGCCGCGGCGGCGATGGTGCCGAGCAGGACGCGGGTACGCGGGGTCGTCTTCTTCTTCGTCATGGTGCACAGCTCCTCGTGGGTCCTCCGGGGAACCTCGCTCCCCGGCCTCTCGGTATCCATCCTCGGAGCGCACCCGGTCCCGGGGCGTCGGCGTTCCGGCTGGTCACGCGGGTCCCGACGGCTGACGGAGGTGTCATCCGAACGGCTGATGCGCCCATCCCGCGCACGGGTTTACCTGGAGACGGCGGCGGTCGCCGCCCGGCCCTCTCCGGCCGGACGGCCCGTCGCTCCGGCCGGCCTCCCAGGAGGCGGGACGGCAGCAGCGGCAAGGACGGGCGTGAGCCCGAGGCAGGCCGAGGGCCGCGAGGCCCACGGCGGACGCGAGGAAACACCCATGCGGCACACACGGCACCGGTCTCCCGAGGCCTCGGACCCGGCGGCGGATCCAGGGGCGGATCCGGACGCGCGCTGGCTCGGGCCGGTGGTGCACCTCGCCTTCTACGCGCTGCTGGGCGGCTCGCTCGCCCGCTACCTGCTGCGCCATCCGCCGGGCCCCGGTGTGACCTCGGTGGTCGCGGCGGCGGCGCTGCTCGCCCTGCTCTACGCCCTCGGCCCGGTGGCCGGTCCGGCCCGTGGGCGGGACCGGCCGGCCTCCCGCCCGCTCGTGTGGCTGGTGGCGGTGGTGGCGGCCTGGTCGGTCCTGACCCTGCTGGCGCCCAGCTTCGCCTGGTGCGCGGCCCCGTTGCTCATCCTGGCGCTGCGTTCCCTGCCGGCCGGCGCGGCGATCCCGCTGGCGTGCCTGCTCACGGTGCTCGTCGTGGTGTCGCTGCAACGGCTGAGCGACGGCTTCGACCCGGCGGTCCTGGTCACCCCGCCCGCCGTCGCCGCTCTGATGACCGGCGTCTTCCTGCACATGGAACGGCAGGCGGAGCGGCGGCGCGCCCTCATCGAGGACCTGCTGCGCACCCGGCGCGAGCTCGCGGCCACCGAGCGCCGCGAGGGCGCGCTGGCGGAGCGGGCACGGCTGTCGATGGAGATCCACGACACCCTCGCCCAGGGACTGTCGAGTCAGAGGATGCTGCTGCAGGCCGCCGAGCGCGTGTGGGCGACCGACCCGGCGGCGGCGCTCGAGCACGTGCGGGAGGCCGCCCGGGGCGCGGGCCGCGACCTGGCCGAGGCCCGCCGTTTCGTGCACGACCTGGCGCCGGCCGATCTGGCGGACGGCGGCTCGCTCCTCGCCGCCCTGCGCCGGCTCGCCGAGCGCGGGACGAAGGACGGCCTGACCGTGCGCCACCACATCGAGGGGGTGCCCCTGCCCCTGCCCGAGCGGGGCGAGGCCGCGCTGCTGCGCGTCGCACAGGGGGCGCTGGCCAACGTGCGGCAGCACGCGGGAGCGAACCGGGCCGCCGTCACCCTCAGCTATCTCGACGACCAGGTGGTCCTGGACGTCGCGGACGACGGCCGCGGCTTCGATCCGGGCGCGGTCCCCGCGCCCGGCCGAGAGGGCGGCCACGGACTGCCCGCGATGCGTGCCCGTCTCGCGCAGCTGGGCGGCACACTGACCGTGGAGTCCGCTCCGGGCGAGGGCACCGTGCTCACCGCCTCGATCCCCCTCACCCCGCCGGAGTCCCGATGACCTCCCCCACCCCTTCCGCCGCCGAACCTGTCGCGCGGGTGCTGGTCTGCGACGACCACGCCGTCGTGCGGGCCGGGCTGCGGGCGCTGCTGTCCAGCGCCGACGGCATCGACGTCGTCGGCGAGGCCGCCGGCGGCGACGAGGCGGTGGTCCTGGCCGACCGGCTGGCGCCGCACGTCGTGCTGATGGACCTTCAGCTCGGTCCCGGCACGGACGGCATCGAGGCCACCCGTCGCATCACCGCCCGGCCCGGCGCTCCGCGCGTGCTGGTCCTCACCACCTACGACACGGACGCCGACGTGACCCGTGCGCTGGAGGCCGGCGCGACCGGATACCTGCTGAAGGCCGAGCGGCCGGAGGAACTGTTCGCCGCGATCCGCGCCGCGGCGCAGGGCCGCACCGCGCTCTCCGCTCCGATCGCCGGCCGCGTGGTGGCGGCGATGCGCGCTCCCCGGCCGACGCTCACCGCCCGCGAACTCGACATCCTGGCCCAGCTCGCCCAGGGCCTGGCCAACCGCGAGATCGCCCGCGCCTTGTTCATCAGCGAGGCGACCGTGAAGACCCATCTGAGCCGCATCTACGACAAGCTCGGCGTCGACAACCGGGCCGGCGCCGTCGCCGCGGCCAAGGAACAGCGTCTGCTTCCCTGAGCGGCGGCCGCGACCCGTAGGTCCCTCAGCGCAGCAGGTGGGCGCATGCCTCCCGGTCGAGCGGGTACGCCCGCTCCGCGGGCAGCAGCGCCCCGGCCCCCTCGACGTCCCCCGCCGTCAGCAGCGCCTTGATCTCGTGGGCCCGCGGCGTCACGTCCTCGATGCCCAGGATCCACTCGTCCGCGTACCGGGCCGCCGCCTCGCCCGCGAGGCCCAGTTGCAGCGACCGGTGGGGCAGCGGCCGCATCCACAGGTCCCGTTCGGGGTCCCACTGCACCCGCGCCGGCGCCCGCCGCAGCTCCCGGCTCCAGGACGCCCGGTCCTCGTGCAGGCCACGTACGTAGTGCGAGAGGCAGGCGTGGCGCAGCGCCCACTCGAAGCCCTCCCGGCGGATCCGCACGGCCAGCACGGTCTCCTGTCCCTCCTTGGTGGCCCAGCCGCAGCGGTACATCATCCAGAGGAAGGACGGCTTGATCCAGGTCATCCGGTCACGCTTCCAGGTCACCGGGAAGCGGCCGGCGCGGGCGGCCGGCCTTCCGATCTCCGGCCGGTAGGCCTGGTACACGGTGACGGCGTCCTCGGACCAGTCCGCCCTGACCTGGTGGCGCGGGAGGGTGTCCACGCCGGTCTCGTCGTTCATCCGGACAGCCTGCCCCGCGCGCCCCGCGCGCCGCCACGCATTTCCGCGGGCGCCGTTTCCCTCCGCCGTACCCGTCTCATCCGCCCCGGGGCGGGCACCCTGAAGGCGTGACGGCCGGGCGGTGGGCGATCTCCTCCTGGCGGCGGCCCGTGGTGGCCGCCGCGGCGGGCGCGCTGCCCGTGCTCGCGTTCCCGGAGCCGAACTGGTGGTGGTCGGCTCCCGTGGCGCTGGTCCCCTGGCTGCTGCTGATCCGGACCGCGCCGACCGGCCGGCGGGCCGCGCTGGACGGCTGGTGCGGCGGCTTCGGCCTGATGCTCACCGCCCACCACTGGCTGCTGCCGAGCCTGCACGTCTTCACGCCCGTGCTCGCCGCGCTGCTCGGGGCGCTGTGGGCACCCTGGGGCGCGCTGGCCCGGCGGCTGCTGACCGGCGCTCCGTCCGCCCGGCGGGCCGTGGCGGCGCTGCTCGCGCTGCCCTCCGGCTGGCTGATGATCGAACTGGTGCGGTCCTGGCAAGGGCTCGGAGGTCCCTGGGCGATGCTCGGGGCTAGCCAGTGGCAGACGGCTCCCGCGTTGGCCCTGGCTTCGGTGGGCGGGGTGTGGCTGCTGAGCTTCCTGCTGGTCTGCGTCAACACCGCCGTCACGCTGCTGCTCGTCGTCGGCTCGGCCCGGCGGGTCGCGGCGGCGGCGCTGGCCGTGGTGGCGGTGGCCGCCGCGAGCGCCTGGGCGTGGGCCCCCCGGCCCGCGCCGGGCGGCACGGCCCGGATCGCGCTGGTCCAGCCCGGTGTCGTGACCGGTGAGGACGGCCCCGAGCGGCGGTTCGCCCTGGAGGAACGGTTCACCCGCGAGCCGGCCTCCCGCGGCGAGGAGCTGGACCTGGTGGTCTGGGGCGAGAGCAGCGTGGGCGAGGACCTGGCGACCCGTCCCGACCTCGCCCGCAGGCTCACCGCGCTGTCCCGTGACACCGGCGCGCCGTTGCTGGTGAACGTGGACGCCCGCCGTTCGGACCGTCCCGGGATCTTCAAAAGCTCGGTGCTGATCGGCCCGCAGGGCCCCACCGGGGACCGTTACGACAAGATGCGGCTGGTCCCTTTCGGCGAGTACGTCCCCCTGCGGTCGATGCTCGGCTGGGCCACCTCGGTGGGGCGCGCGGCCGACGAGGACCGCCGTCGCGGATCGGCCCCGGTGGTGATGGACGCCGCGCCCGGGCTGCGGCTGGGGCCGCTGGTCTGCTTCGAGTCCGCGTTCCCCGACATGAGCCGGCATCTTGCCGCCGAGGGCGCGGGGCTGCTGGTCGTCCAGTCCTCCACCTCCACCTTCCAGGGGACCTGGGCCCCCGAGCAGCACGCCTCACTGGCAGCGCTGCGGGCGGCGGAGACCGGCGTCCCGACGGCCCACGCCACCCTGACCGGGGTCTCCGCCGTGTACGACGGCTCCGGGCGTGCGGTGGGGCCGCGGCTCGGCACCTCCGAGCGCGGGGTCTCGGTGCACACCGTCCACCTGGCCGGGCCCGGCGCCACGCTGTACACGACGTGGGGCTCGTGGCCGCTGCCGTGCGCGGCGGGCGTCCTCGTCGTCCTGGCGGCCATGGCGGCCACGGCCCGGCTCCGCGCACGACGCGGTCGCTGACCGACGACCGCCGACCGCCGACCGCCGACCGCCGACCGCAGCGAACGGCCGGGACGGGGCGTGGGCCCCGCCGCGGCAGGGCCCACGCGGTCCGCGTCGACGCGGCAACCCCGCAGGCGCCACGTCACCCTTACGAAGGGACCGCCCGCCTGTCGGCTGTCCCCGCCCGTCCCGCAGCCGCCAGAGTGACGAGGGTGAAGCGAACGACGACCACCACCGCACTGCTTCTCGTCACCGTCGCCTGCGCCGCGCTCTCCGGCTGTGTGACGGTTCCTTCCGCCGGCCCCTCCCCCGGGGGGTCGGGGGCCCCGTCCGCCCGGTCGGTGCCCGGCCCGGACGGCCAGGGCGCACCGCTGCCCGTGGGTTCCGCCGCCGCGGAGGACGCGGAAGGCGCGAAGAAGGGCTCCGGGGACGGCAAGGACGCGAAGGACCGCGCCGACGCCAGGAACGGCAAGGGCGGCAAGGACTCCGACGGCCGCAAGGACGCCGGGGAGGGCGAGGACGGCAAGGGCGGGGACGGCGGCACGTCCTCGAAGAGCGCCAAGAAGGGCAAGGGCCCGCGCGAGGGCGGATCCGCCGGCCGGGGCTCCGACCGGGAGGGGGACGACGGTCCCGGTCACCGTTCCGGCGAGCGTGCCCGGGACGCGGCGGGCCGACCGGACCGGCCGCGCCGTCCCAAGGGTGGTTCGGTCGACGCCTGCGGCATCGGCACCGAGTACGGCGGCTGGAGTCAGGGCAGCGCCGAGGAGGCGATCTGCCGCAGGATGCAGAACCGCGCCACCAAGTAGCCCGAGCACCTACCACCACGGCTACGGCACGCGGGCGCGTCAGGGTTCCAGGCCGGCCTCCAGCTCCCGGATCTCCTCGCGCACCCGCGTGCCGTAGCTGTCCGCCGGCAGGTCTTGGGCCGCGCGCCGGGCGCGGTGGAGGTGGCTGCGGGCGGCCTCCGGGCAGCCCAGCTTGGCGTAGTCGGCCGCGACGTTCAGGTGCAGCGAGGGGTACAGCGACCGGACCGCCTCCATCAGCTCCTCGGCCGCGGACAGCGCCCGCAGGTCCCAGGCGAGTTCGTCGGCGGGGTCGTCCTGGGTGTCGGCGAGGTAGTGGGCGAGGGCGCAGCGGTGGAAGGCGTCGCCGTCCGCGCCGATCTCCTGCCAGAGGCCGAGGAAGCGGCCGCGTGCCTCCTCCCGGTCGCCGCCGTGGTGCAGCAGCACGGCCTGGCCGATCCGCGTCGTCACGCCGACCGCGCCCGCGTCCCGTTCCTGAAGCCCCATCGCGCCCTCCGTCGCCCGCCGTTTCCGGCCTGACCGGCGGGACCGCCGCGCGGCGGTCCCGCGGTCGACGCTAGGGCCACCGGGGTCGCCCCGCCCGGCGACGCCGTCCGGTCGGCGGCAGGGCGCTCCCGCGTGGGGGCGGGAGCAGGGACCGAGCGGGCCCCGGCCGTTGACCCGCTCGGCACCGGACGCAGGGCCGCGTCCGGTGCCGTGCGGGTCGGGGTGAGCCGAGGCCGACGTCGGCCCGGGTGGGCGTCAGCCCAGGTCGGGGATGCGCCAGTCGATCGGCTCGTGGCCCTGGGCCGCGATCGCCTCGTCGATCTGGGTGAAGGGGCGCGATCCGAAGAACTTCTTGGCGGACAGCGGCGAGGGGTGCGCGCCCTTCACCACCGCGTGCCTGCTCTCGTCGATCAGCGGCAGCTTCTTCTGGGCGTAGGCGCCCCACAGCACGAAGACGGCCGGGTCGGGCCGCTCGACGACCGCGCGGATCACCGCGTCGGTGAACTTCTCCCAGCCCTTGCCCTTGTGCGAGTTGGGCTCGCTCTCGCGGACCGTGAGCACCGCGTTGAGCAGCAGCACGCCCTGTTCGGCCCAGGGCATCAGGTAACCGTTGTCGGGGACGGGGTGGCCGAGCTCGGCCTGCATCTCCTTGTAGATGTTCCGCAGCGACGGAGGCGTCCGCACACCCGGTCGCACGGAGAAGCACAGGCCGTGGCCCTGGCCGGGGCCGTGGTACGGGTCCTGGCCGAGGACGAGGACCTTGACCTTGTCGTACGGCGTCGCCTCGAGGGCCGCGAAGACCTCCTCGCGGGGCGGGTAGACGGGGCCGTTCGCCCGCTCCTTCTCGACGAACTCGGTCAGCTCCTTGAAGTAGGGCTGTTCCAGTTCGCCGCCCAGTACCCCGCGCCAGGACTCGGGCAGCATGGCGATGTCGGTCACGTCAACGTCCTCCGGTGTGCGGTCACTTCCAGGTCTGGAACCTACAGCCGCCCACCGACAACCGTACCGGCGCCCCGGAGCGCGTGAGGGGCGCGGACGGCGGGCCGGCACACGGCGGGGGCCCGGTGACCCGCCCCACCGGCCGGTCACCGGGCCCCCGCCCACTTCTGGCGCCTCGCGTCAGGCGACGCCGGCGTTGAGGAAGAGACCGCCCTCGACCACCAGGTTCTGGCCGGTCATCCAGCCGGAGGCGTCCGAGGTCAGGAAGGCGGCGACGCCGCCGATGTCCTCGGGCACGCCGAGCCGGCCGAGCGGGTAGCCCGCGGCGACCTCGGCCTCGCGGTTCTCGTACAGCGCCTCGGCGAACTTGGTCTTGATCACGCCGGGCGCGATGGAGTTGACCCGGACCTGCGGCGAGAACTCGTGCGCCAGCTGCAGGGTCAGGTTGATCATCGCGGCCTTGCTGATGCCGTACGCGCCGATGAAGGGCGAGGCCTGCACGCCGGCCACCGAGGTGATGTTGACGATGGTGCCGCCGTTGTCCCGCTGCCAGGCGGCCCAGGTCTTCTGGGCGAAGCCGAGCGCGGAGATCACGTTGGTCTCGAAGACCTTGCGGGCGACCGCCAGGTCGAGGTCGGCGATCGGCCCGAAGACCGGGTTGGTGCCGGCGTTGTTGACCAGGTGGTCGACCCGGCCGAACGCCTCCATGGTGGCGGCGACGACCGCGTCCTGGTGCGCCAGGTCGTGGGCCTTGCCGGCGACGCCGATGGCGCGCTCGGAGCCGAGGCGCTCCACGGCCTCCTTCAGCGCCTCCTCGTTGCGTCCGGTGATGCAGACGCGGTCACCGCGGGCGACGAACGCCTCGGCGATGCCGAAGCCGATGCCCCGGCTGGCGCCGGTGATGACGGCGACCTTGCCGGAGAGCTCGGGCAGTTCGGGCTGTGCGGTCATGGGGGTGTTACCTCCGTGTCCCGGGACCTTGCGGTCCGGCGTCAGTTGAGCGGGCCGCCGGCGACGTACAGGACCTGGCCGGAGACGAAGCCGGCCTCCTCGCCCGTGAAGAAGGCGACGGCGTTGGCGATGTCCTCGGGGACGCCGACCCGCTGGACCGGGATCATCGCGGCGGCGCCCTTCTTGAAGTCCTCGAAGTCCACGCCGACCCGCTCGGAGGTGGCCTTGGTCATCTCGGTGGCGATGAAGCCGGGGGCGACGGCGTTGGCGGTGACGCCGAACTTGCCGAGCTCCTTGGCGAGGGTCTTGGTGAAGCCCTGCAGACCGGCCTTGGCGGCGGAGTAGTTGGCCTGGCCGCGGTTGCCCAGGGCCGAGGAGGAGGACAGGTTCACGATGCGGCCGAACCCCGCGTCCACCATGTACTTCTGGCAGGCGCGGGCCATCAGGAAGGCGCCCTTGAGGTGCACGCCCATGACGGTGTCCCAGTCCAGGGCGCTCATCTTGAAGAGCAGGTTGTCGCGGAGCACGCCCGCGTTGTTGACCAGGATGGTCGGCGCGCCGAGCTCCTCGGCGATGCGGGACACGGCGGCCTCGACCTGCGCCTCGTCGGACACGTCGCAGCCGACGCCGATCGCCTTGCCGCCGGCCGCGGTGATCTCGTCGACGACGTCCTTGCAGTTGGCCTCGTCGAGGTCGATGACCGCGACGGCGCGGCCCTCGGCGGCCAGCCGGACGGCGGTGGCGGCGCCGATGCCGCGCGCACCGCCGGTGACGACTGCGACTCGCTGCTCAGTGGTGGACATGGGTGCGTCTCCTCGCCCTCGGAAAGCCTGAACGCCTTCGGTGATCCCGCGGTGCGGTCTCTCCTGCGGACTCTACGCCCGACAGGTGAGCGACCGCTTAGTACCCTCGGCAGGACGTGACGCTAGAAGCCCGGACACCCGCTGTCAACGGGCCACCGCGTGATGTGATCCACCTGACCGACACCTGACTGGTGCGAGGTGACCGTCCGGGCGTCTACCGGACGAGCAGGTCCAGCAGCCGGTCGACCTCGGCGGCCGGATCGGCGGTCAGCCCGGTGTGCACGGGGCCGGGCTGGAGGACGGTGGAGCGGGGGGCCACCAGCCACCGGAACCGCTTGCCGGCGTCGTCGTCCGCGGCGGGTCCCGCGGCCTCGCCGCCCGCGCAGACGGCCTCCACCGCGCGCAGCGCGGCCCGCACCGCGCCGACGTCGGCACGGGGGTCCAGGGCGAGCAGCCGGGGCTCGTCCAGGTGGGTCCGGGCGGCGACGAACCGCTCGCCGCGGCAGTAGAGGAGCACGCCCACGTTGACGCACTCCCCCCGCTCGACGCGGGGCACGGCCCGCAGCAGGGCGTACTCGTAGACCTGCCGGTCGCGGGTCCTGCGGTCGACGACGTTGCGGGTGAACACCTGCCGGTCGGCGTCGTGGCGGTCGTGGCCTTCGGGGTTCCGGCTCACTTCAGTCCCTCGATGCGGTCGTGGACGACGGCGGCGCGTGCCAGCAGCGGGCGGGCGTAGGCGCGGCGGAGTGCGTCGGGCGAGTCGAAGCCGGGCTCGTCGGGCAGCCAGCTCTCGGGGATCCGCGACGTCACCTCGGCGAGGAGTTCCTCGGTCACCAGGGGGGCCAGCTCGGCGGCGGCCGCGGCGACGTCCGGGGAGAAGCGGGCGAGGGCGTGGTCGGACGCGCGGTAGGGGCGGGCGGCCGAGGCGTCGGCGCCGGGCCAGTTGTGGTGCCAGATCATGGTGGCGCCGTTGTCGATCAGCCAGAGCTCGCCGCGGTGGGTCAGCAGGTTGGGGTTGCGCCAGGAGCGGTCGACGTTGTTGACCAGCGCGTCGAACCAGACGATCCGTCCGGCCTCCTCCGGGGTGACCTCGAAGGCCAGCGGGTCGAAGCCGACGGCGCCGCTCAGGAACTCCATCCCGAGGTTGAGGCCGCCGCTGCCGCGCAGCAGGTCCTGCACCTCCCGGTCCGGCTCGCCCAGGCCCAGCGCCGGGTCGAGGTCGACGACGACCAGGCGCGGCATCCGCAGCCCGAGCCCCCGGGCCAGCTCGCCGCACACCACCTCGGCGGTCAGCGTCTTGTGGCCCTGTCCGGCGCCGCGGAACTTCAGGACGTACAGGCCGAGGTCGTCGGCCTCGACCAGCGCCGGCATGGACCCGCCCTCCCGGAGCGGCGTCACGAAGCGGGAGGCTGCGACTTCGCTGAGCATCCGCCCAGGTTATACGGTGCCGCCGCTCGTGATCGTCGCGGATCGGGGCGGTCCCGGCGGCCTGATCCGGGAGCCGCACGACACCAGGATCACGGATCGCGGAGCCGCGCGAGCCGTGCGGAGGGCGGGGCCAGGGCCCCGCGGCGGCGGGTCCGCCGAGGAACGTCCGTCCCGGGCGGGTTCACCCCGTGCCGGTCAGCGGCATGCACCACTCCGGGCGGGTTCACCCCGTGCCGGTCAGCGGCACGCACCACTCCAGGCGGGTACCGCCCTGCTCGGGGGTGCTGAACTCCAGGGTCCCGCCCAGTTGCTCCGCGCGCTCGGTCATGTTGCGCACGCCGCTGCGGCGACCGCCGGAGGGCATGCCGACGCCGTCGTCGGTGACGGTGAGCCGCACGACCCGGCTGTCGGTCTCCAGGCCGACGTCCACCCGGCTCGCCCCGGCGTGCCGGGCGACGTTGGTCAGGGCCTCGGAGAGGACGGCCTCGACCTGGTCGGCGATGCGCGGAGGCACGTGCGTGTCGACCAGGCCCTGCATCCGCACGCCGGGCGCGAAGCCGAGGACGGAGGCGGACTCGCCGGCGAGGCGGACCACCCGGGCCCGCAGCCCGGAGCTCTCCCCGTCGCCGTGGGAGCGCAGGCCGAAGATGGTGGACCGGATGATCTTGATGGTCTCGTCCAGGTCGTCGACCGCGCGGATCACCCGGTCCGAGGCCCGCGGATGGTCGATGAACCGCCCCGCGCTCTGCAGCGTCATCCCGGTGGCGAAGAGCCGCTGGATCGCCAGGTCGTGCAGGTCGCGGGCGATGCGGTCGCGGTCCTGGAGGACGGCCATCCGCTCGGCGTCGTGCCGCCGGTCGGCCAGTTCCATCGCGATGGCGGCCTGCGCGGCGAAGGTCTGGAGCGGTTCGGTCTCCTTCTCCGTGTACCGGGGCTCCCCCGCCTCGCGCACCAGCATCACCACGCCCCTGACGCCCGTGTCACCGGTGCCGATGGGGAGGGCGACGGCGGGGCCCAGCCCGGTGACGCGGGAGGCGGAGGTGGCCAGCCGGTCGTCGTGCGCGATGTCGTCGCTGGTGACCGGGGCCGCCGAGGAGAACGCGGTGCCTATCAGGCCGCTGCCGGGCGCCATTTCCGCACCGTGGAACGCCTCGGTCCCGGCGCCGGTGGCCAGCTCGACCCGCAGGGTCCGGTCCCCGTCGACCGGGACGGCGACCACGGCGCGGGCGGCGCCGGTGATCTCCCGGGCGCGGTCCGCCACCAGCCGGAGCACCTCGGTGCGGCCGACGCCGGACATCAGGCCGTGGGTGACCTCCGCGTTGGCCCGCAGCCAGCGCTCACGCAGCCGCGACTCCTCGTACAGGCGGGCGTTGTCGATGGCGACGCCCGCCGCGACGGCCAGCGTGGACAGCACGGACTCGTCGTCCTCGTCGAACTGCGCCCCGCCCCGCTTCTCGGTCAGGTACAGGTTGCCGAAGACCTGGTCGCGGACCCGGATCGGGACGCCCAGGAAGCTGTTCATCGGCGGATGGTTCGGGGGCAGGCCGTAGGAGGCGGCATGCTGGGACAGCTTGCCCAGCCGCAGCGGCTCGGGACGGCGGATCAGCTCGCCGAGGATGCCGTGCCCCTCCGGGAGCGGACCGATGGCAGCGGCCTCCTCCTCGCCGACCCCCACCGTGTGGAAGGCCGACAGGCGCTGACCGTCCGGGCCTATCACGCCGAGCGCCGCGTACCGCGCGTCGACCAGTACGGCCGCGGCCTCCACGATGCCGCGGAGCGCCTGCTGCAGGTCGAGCTCCCGGCCCACCGCGAGGACGGCCTCCAGGAGGCTGTGCACCCGGTCCCGGGTGCCCCGGGCCAGGTCGAGCCGGGCCTGTACCTCCAGCAGCAGCTCGTCGAGCTGCAGCTGGGGCAGCCGCAGGCGCGGCGGCTCGGGGACTTCGTCGGTGCTGCCCACGTCGGCCTCTCAGTACTGCTCGCGCGCCGGACGCCCATGGGCCTGGCCGGCGATGACCGCCGCCTGGACCCGGCGTTCCACGCCGAGCTTGGCCAGCAGCCGCGAGATGTGGTTCTTGACGGTCTTCTCCGCGAGGTGGAGCCGCTGACCGATCTGCCGGTTGGTGAGGCCCTCCCCCACCAGTGCGAGGATTTCACGCTCCCGGTCGGTGAGGTTCCGCAGCGGTTCCGGCTCGGGCGCGGCCCCCGCGCGCAGCCGGGCCATCAGCTTCGCCGTGGCGCCGGCGTCCAGCAGCGACCTGCCCCGGGCGACCGTACGGACGGCGGTGATCAGGTCGGAGCCCTGGATCTGTTTCAGTACATATCCTGCGGCCCCTGCCATGATCGAGTCCAGCAGGGCCTCCTCGTCGTCGAACGAGGTGAGCATCAGGCACGCCAGGCCGGGCATGGCCGACCGCAGCTCGCGGCAGACGGAGACCCCGTCGCCGTCCGGCAGCCGCACGTCGAGGACGGCCACCTGCGGGCGCAGCGCCGGCACCCGCGCCAGTGCCTGGGCGGCGGTGCCCGCCTCTCCGACCACGGTGATGTCCGGCTCGTCGTCGAGCAGGTCGCGCACCCCGCGCCGCACCACCTCGTGGTCGTCGAGCAGGAAGACCCGCACCGGGCCCTCCTCGCCGGTCCGCCCGATGTCCGCCATCTCTCTCCTTCTCACTCCTTCTCGCCTGCTCGCCGTCCCGCGGGTCCGCCGTGGCGTGGGGCGGCCGGTCGTCGGCAGGCCCCGCCGCCGAGCATCTCCGGGCCCCGCACGGGCGGGAAAGGGCCGGACGGCCCTGCCGTCCCGGCCGGACGGCCCCGCGTCAGGCGGGAGCCGGGGAACGGGGAACGGGCGGCGGACCGCCCGTTCCGGCGGGCGCGGGTCGGGCGCCGATCTCCGCGTCGTGCGGGGCGCGGTCGCCGACGACCTTGCGGCCGGTGACCAGCTCGGGCAGGATCCGGATGAAGACCTCCTGCCGCGGCGGCACGGCCACCCAGGAGCGCGGGCCCCGCTCCGCCAGCCGCCGGTGCTCCGCCGGGTCGGTCACCACCTCGGCGGCGCCGGTGAGCAGGACGCTCCAGCCGGAGCGGGCGGCCCGGTCGACCTCGTCGGCCTCGAAGGCCACCACGGTGCCGTCCACGGCCCGGGCCAGTTCGGAGGCGGCCGAGGTGCGCAGCACCACCGCGCCGTCGTCGTCGAGGCAGAAGTTCACCGGGAGCACGGCGGGCAGCGCCTGCCGGGTGTGGACGATCCGCCCGATGGCGGCGGTCCCCAGCAGTCGCAGGCTCTCGGGCCGGTCGAGTTCGCGGAATCCGTCGTTGAGGTACATGGCCGTTTCCGTCTTTCGCCCGGTGCCGACAGGGGATGTACGTCGATTCTGATGACGCCCGCGGCGTCGCGCGAGGGACCTCCGGGTGCGTGGACCCGGCCGCCCGGCCCGGTCCGGGAGGGCCGTTCGGCCCGCCCGTCGTTCGGCCCGCGGGGCTCCGTGCTCCGTACGCGGCATCACTCGTGGGCCACGACGGCTACGGGCGTGGTCGCGTGGTGCAGCATCGCGTGGGTGACGGGCCCGATGTGGACGCCCAGGGGGCCGCGCCGGATCCGTCGGCCGACGACGACCAGCGAGGCTTCGGCGGCGGCGTCCAGCAGGTGGTCGGCGGCGCCGCCGGTGCGCGAGACCTCCACCACCTCGACCGCGGGGAACTTCTCCCGCCAGGGTGCCAGCGTCTCGGCCAGCAGGGCGGCCATCTCCCGCGTGTACTGCTCGTACAGGTCCACCGCGGCGGCCACCGAGTGGACGGTGTACGGCGGCAGCGCCCAGCTCTGCACGACGTGCAGCGGTGCGCCGCGCCGGGCCGCCTCCTCGAAGGCGAAGGCGGTGACGGCCTCGCCGGGCTTCTCGGTGTCGATGCCCAGGACGACGGGCCGAGGGACGGGGCGCCCGCCGGACGGAACCGCCGGCAGGTACTCTTCCGCGCCGGTCTGCCCCGCGCGCACCAGGACCACGGGGGTGCGGCTGGAGGCGACCACGGCCTGCCCGACCGAGCCGACCAGGAATCCGCCGACGCGTCCCAGGCCACGCGAGCCGAGCACCAGGAGTTCCGCCTCCGCGGCCGCCTCGGCCAGCGCCTCGGCCGGCCGTCCGGCGACGAGCCGCTCGGACACCTCCAGACCGGGGTTGCGGCCGGTGATCTCCTCGGCGACCGCGCGCAGGACCCGGCCGCTCCAGTGCTCCAGGGTCGCGGCGTCGGACCCGGTGGCCGCGGCCAGACGGTCGGGCAGCGGCTCCCACGCCTTCACGAGTGTCAGCGGCAGCCCCCGCAGTTCCGCCGCGCGGGCGGCCCAGCCGGCGGCGGAACGACTCGCCGGGGAGCCGTCGATCGCGGCGACGATGGTGCGGGTCATGGTGTGGCCTCCTGTGGGGTGGGGTGGGGTGGGGTGGTCCGTCGTCGGTGTCGCGGGGAGCCGAGCCGATGGGCGCGGCTCCCCGGGGAGAGCCGGCCGGTCCGTCGGCGGAGGAACCGGCCGGTGTCGCAAGGGCCGGTTCAGCGCAGCCAGCGGTGGTCACGCACCAGGGGCAGGCGTGCCCACAGCGCTCCCGCGCCCAGGACCCGGCCCGCCGAAGCGGCGGCCAGGACCACCAGGACGAGCGCGTAGATCAGGTGGTAGTCGACAAGGGGATTGGTCGACATGCTGGGAGCGCCGTCCGTGAGCTGCCGGGCGGGCGGCCATTCCGCGGCCCACATCAGCGCCATCATCACGGAGCCGGCGAGGGCCGCGGGCCGCAGCGCGACGCCGGCGGTGACCGCGAGCCCGACGCCCAGCAGGCCGAGCATGAAGAGCCAGTCGGCCCAGGTCGCCCCGGCCCAGCCGCGGAAGGTCTCCTGCAGCGGGCCTACGGAGACGTGCCCCAGGAAGCCCGCGGTGGGGGAGCCGCCGTCGATCCAGCCCTTGCCGGAGCCGGTGGCGTACCCGAGGCCGAAGGTCTTGTCGAGGAACGCCCAGAGGAACACGAAGCCGGTCGCCAGCCGCAGCGCGGCCAGGGCGAGGGCCGACGCCGGGGTGGACGCGGCCGACGCCGCCGCCGGTACGCCGGAGCGGGGGGTGGAGCCGTCGGATCGGAGCTGCTCGTGCACGGCCATGGGAGAAGTCCCTTCGCGTGAGGTCCGGTCGGCGTCCGACGGGTCCTGGCGGTGTCCGACGGGGTCCGTCGGTTGCTGACAGGTCCAATGTCCTGGCTGCCGCCCACCGCGCCTGCGTGCCGGTGGGGCCCCTCCCTCAGGGCCGAAGGTCCCGACCTGCCGGGACCGTCGGCGACACGGGCCGACGCCCCTTGCCCGCCGGCCGGGGACGAGGTGAGAGTGTGCGGGTCGGCAACAACCCCCCGGAAAGGGAGCAGATGGCAGCGACACAGCGACGTGGCCGGAAGATCATGATGACCGCCGAGGAGCTGGACGCGTTCCTCACCACGGAACGCACCTGCCGCGTCGCCACGGTCTCACCGGAGGGCGCGCCGCACGTCAGCGCGCTCTGGTTCGTCTGGGACGGCTCCTCGCTGTGGCTGTACTCCCTGACGCGCAGCCGCCGTTGGGCCGACCTGCGCAAGGACCTCCGGGTCGCGGTGGTGGTCGACTCAGGTGACGAGTACGGCGAGTTGCGCGGCGCGGAGCTCTCCGGCACGGCCGAGTTCGTCGGCGAGATCCCGCGCGTCGGCGAGCCGTTCCCCGAACTCGAGAGGGTGGAAGCCCTGTTCGCGCGGAAGTACTTCGGTCTGGAGGCGCTTCCGCACGATCACCGCCACGCGTGGATCCGCCTCACCCCCGAGGCCGTCGCCTCCTGGGACTTCCGCAAGCTCCCCCGGGGCTGAACTCGCGGGCGGGGGCAGAGGACTTGGCGGCCGGCTCCCCCGTCCTACGCAGGCACGGCTCCCCCGCCCCGAGCGCCCTGCGCGCGGAGTGCGCCGACGATCGCGCCGATGGCCGGCCGCCGGTCCGCGTCGCCCCGCCAGACCGCGTAGACGTGACGGGAGACCCGCGGCCGCAGCGGAACCGTCACCACGCCGGCCGGCACCGGCTCGCGCCCCAGCGCCGGCACCACGCAGACGCCCAGACCGGCGGCCACCAGGGCGAGTTGGGTGTGCGTCTCGGGCGCCCGGTGGGCGATGTCCGGCTCCACGCCACGCGCCCGCAGCGTGGCCAGCAGCCACTCGTGGCAGAACTCCCCCGTTCCCCAGGTGATCCACTCCTCGCCGGCGAGTTCCGCGAGGTCGATCTCGACCGTGCCCGCGAGCCGGTGCCCGGCGGGGAGCGCCGCCTCGGCGGGGTCGTCGAGCAGCGAGGCCGTCCGCAGCCCTTCCGGGACGGCCAGCGGCCGGTCGTGCCAGTCGAGCACCACCGCGAGGTCGTGGTCGCCGCGGGCCACCCCCACCACCGCCGCCCCGGGGTCGACCTCCCAGGACCGCACCCGCAGCCCGGGGTGCCGGGCCCGCAGCGCCGCCAGGGCGCCCGGCAGCAGGCCCCGGGCGGCGGTCGGGAACGCCGCCACCCGCAGCTCGCCCGCCACGGTCCCGCGCCGCGCCTCGAGTTCGGCGCGCGCCCGCTCCGCCTGGGCGAGGATCCGCGCCGCGTGCCCGGCCAGCAGCAGCCCCGCGTCGGTGAGCCGCACTCCGCGGCCGTGCCGGGCCAGCAGTCTCTCCCCGGTCTCCCGCTCCAGCTTGGCCAGTTGCTGGGAGACCGCCGAGGTCGTCACGTGCAACGCCTCGGCCGCCCCGCCCACGGTCCCGTGCCGCGCGAGGGCGTCCAGCACCCGCAGGCGTTCGAGGTTCATCATGGCGGCGATGCTACGAGGCCAGGGGAACCGGCCCGGTGTCCTCGCCGGCCCACGGTCGCCGGAGGCGCCGGAGCGGGGACGGGCATCAGACGTATCCCCGCGTCGTGTCGCCGTTCAGGACGCGGGCCACGGCGCGGGCCAGTTCCGGCATGTCTGCCTCCTCGAGCGTGGAGACGGTCACCCGGATCGCCGGCCCGGCGACCGTCCGGAAGCGGGCCCCCGGCGCCACCGCCCACCCGGCCTGCAGCAGTCCCGCCACCGCGCCCGTCTCGTCGGAGACCGGGATCCACACGTTCATGCCGCTGCGTCCGTGCGCCTCGACCCCGCAGCGGGCGAGCTCACCGATCAGCGCCCTTCGCCGCCGCCCGTAGGACTCCGCGACGGCCGCCCGGTCCACCGCGCCGCCGGTCCACAGCTCCACCGCCGCCCGCTGCGTCAGCCGACTCACCCACCCGGGGCCCAGCCGCTGGCGTCCGCGTACCCGGTCGACGGTGACCGCGTCACCGGTGAGCACCGCGAGCCGCAGGTCCGGCCCGTAGGTCTTGGCCGCGGAGCGGACGAACGCCCAGGAGCTGGTGACCCCGGCCAGCGGGTGCAGCGGCAGGTCGACCATGCCGTGCCCGTGGTCGTCCTCGATCAGCAGCGTCCGCGGGTGCCGCCCGAGCACCTCCCGCAGCTCCCCGGCACGTGCCGCGCCCACCGCCGCACCGGTGGGGTTCTGCGCCCGGGCGGTCACGACCAGCGCCCGGGCGCCGTCCTCCAGGGCGCGCCGCACGTCCTGCGGAAGCGGTCCCTCGTCGTCCACGCCGACGGACACCGCCCGCAGCCCGAGGGCCGGAACCAGGTCGAACACACTGCCCCAGCCCGGGTCCTCGACGGCGACCGCGTCGCCGGGCCGGAGATGGGCGACCAGCACCCGCTCCATCGCGTCGAGTGCGCCGGAGGTCACGGCGACCGGTCCGTCCGGCACCCCGTCGGCGGCGAGGTCCGCGCGGGCGAGGCGCACCAGATCGGGGTCGAGCGGGTCGTCCCCGTAGAGCACGGGCGCCCGGTCGGCCAGCGCCGCGGCCGCCGCGAAGGCGGGAGCGAGCGGCGGCAGCAGCGCGGGGTCCGGGTTGCCCCGGGAGACGTCGCGCGCCCCCTCCGGCACCAGCACGTCGATCGCGTCGCGACCGGTGGTGGCGGGCCTGGGCAGGACCCGGCTCCCCTTGCGGCCCGCCGTCTCGATCACCCCGCGCTCCCGCAGGGTCCGGTAGGCGGCGGCCACGGTGTTCGGATTGACCCCGAGTTCCTCGGCCAACTCCCGCATGGGCGGGAGCTGTTGACCAGGCTGGAGCACCCCGGCGCTCACCGCCTGTTCGACGTCGGCGGCGATCTCCGTGGCGCGACGACCTGCGATCCTATATTCTCCTAGCACAAAGAACATTATGCACTAGTACAATGGAGAACGCCATGCAGGGGGAGCAGTACACGCCCACCGAGCGCACCGTCCCGACCCGGGCGCCGCAGCGCGCCTCGTACGACAAGGACGTGGTGCACGCGATCCTCGACGAGGGCTGGGTCTGCCACCTCGGATTCGTCCGCGGTGACGCCCCGGTGGTGCTGCCGACGATCTACGCGCGGGTCGGCGAGCGGCTCTACCTGCACGGCTCCACCGGTTCGCGCCCGATGCGGGGCGCCGGGGAGGCGCACGGCGAGGAGCCGGGGATGCCGGTCTGCGTGACGGTCACCCATGTCGACGGCGTGGTCCTGGCCCGCTCGGCCTTCCACCACTCGGTCAACTACCGCTCGGTGGTGGTGCACGGCACGGCCCACCAGGTCACCGACCCCGAGGAGCGGCGCGCGGCGCTCGACGCCCTGGTCGACCACGTGGTCCCGGGCCGCTCGGCGCAGAGCCGTCCCGCGAACAAGAAGGAGCTGGCCGCCACGGCCGTGGTGCGGGTGGACCTGACCGAGGTCTCCGCCAAGATCCGCACCGGCGGCGTCAACGACGAACCCGAGGACCTGGGCCTCCCCCACTGGGCGGGCGTCCTCCCCCTCCGCAAGGGCTACGAGGCCCCGCTCCCCGACGAGGCCCTGGTCCCCGGCGCGGAACTGCCGCCCCACATCGCGGCCGTGCTGGCCTGACATCGCGGCCGTGCCGGCCTGCCCCCCGAGGGCCGTGGAGGGCCCCGTTCCTCCACGGCCCGACCCCCCGGTCACCGCGCGGCCGGACAGCAGGGCACGCCGACGTCACGGAGTCACCGCGGACGGACCTCAGGGCCGCCCGGCGTCCCCGACCCTCGCCTCGGGTTCGGTGGCGGCGGCGACCGTCCCGGTCCCGCCGGCCACCGGCTCCGCCGCCGGCGTGGCCGGGGCGGACGACTGGGCGATCAACGCGCCGACCAGCACCAGCACGCCGCCCGCGATCTGCACCGCCCCCAGGTTCTCGCCGAGCAGCAGCCAGGCCGCCGCGGAGGCCACCACGGCCTCGAGGCAGGCGACCACGCCCGCGACCGCCGGCGACAGCCGCCGTACCGAGAGCACGCCGGTGAGGTAGGCGAGCACCGTGGAGACGAGGACGATCCACCCCACCAGCACCCACGCCCGCACCGCGGCGCCGTTCATGTCGACGGTCCCGGTCAGCACCTGCCAGTCCATCGCCCACGGCCGCGCCGGCAGGGTGATCGCCAGGCAGCCCACGAGCAGCCCGAAGGCGATCATGCCGAGCGGGTCGGGCGCCTCGCGCTCCCCGTCGGATCCGTGGTCGGCGAGGACGAAGTAGGCGACCTGGCAGCAGGCCGCCCCGAACGCCAGGAGCAGGCCGAGGGGGTCGAAGCCGAGCCCCGACCAGATCTCCACCACGCAGGCGAGTCCCGCCACCGCCAGCGCGACGCCCAGCGCGGCCGCGCGGGCGACCTGACGCCGCTGCACGAACCGCACCCAGCCGAGCACCAGCGCGGGCGCCAGGTACTCCACCAGCATGGCCACGCCGACCGGGACCCGTGAGATCGCCGCGAAGTACGCGGCCTGGACGCCCGCCACGGCGAACATGCCGAAGCCGAGCAGCATCAGGGGCCGTCGCCGCAGCAGGTCCCGGTGCCGCCAGGCCACCGGCAGCAGCACCAGGGCCGCCCCGGTGATCCGCAGCCAGACCACCTCCAGCGGGGCGAGCCCCGCCTCGATCAGCGGTTTCGCCGCCACACCCGATCCGCCGAAGGTCACCGCGGACAGGACGGCGAGAGTGAGTCCCGCGCCCTTCCCGGACCGCACCACACCGATTCCTGAGTCACGCACCGACACATGATGACAGCAGGTGACAGCACCGTCATCCTCGATGGCTGCTGTCTCACGCCTCGGGCGGGGCCCTGCCCGTGCCCCCGTGGACCCGGCGGCCCGGCGCCACCGGGTCCACCCGCCCGCGATTGGCCTTGTCGCACCCCGCCGGGGCCCGGCTAACGTCCTGGCATGCGTATCCGACTCGTCGACGCCTTCACCGACCGCCCGTTCGCAGGGAACCCCGCCGGGGTCCTCCTGCTCGACGCCTTCCCCGACGACGCCTGGCTGCAGAACGTCGCGCTGGAGATGAACCAGGCGGAAACCGCCTTCGCCCACCCGCTGCCCGGCGGCGGCGAGGCGGACTGGGCCCTGCGCTGGTTCACCCCGGCCACCGAGGTGAGGATGTGCGGGCACGCCACCCTCGCCACCGCGCACGTCCTGCACACCACCGGCGCCCACCAGGGGCCGGTCCGGTTCGCCACGCTCAGCGGCGTCCTGACCGCGACACCGGCCAAGGACGGCTGGATCACCCTCGACTTCCCGACCGCCCCGCTGACCCCGGCGAAGGCCCCGGCCGAGCTGGCCGAAGCCCTCGGCGCGGAGCCGCTGACGGTCCTGGACACCGGCCCGGACGTGGGCGACCTGCTGGTCGAGGTCGCCGACGAACGCACCCTCCTCGCGCTGAGCCCCGACTTCAAGACGCTGGCCCGCTGTTCGGAGCGCGGCGTCATCGCGACGACCCGCCCCGCGGACCCGGCCGCCGGCCACGACTTCGTCTCTCGGTGCTTCTTCCCCAGGGTCGGCATCGACGAGGACCCGGTGACCGGCAGCGCCCACACCGCCCTCGCCCCCTTCTGGGCGGAGCGCCTGGGCCGCCCGGACCTCACCGGCCTCCAGGCGTCGGCCCGTTCGGGCCTGGTGCGCACCGAGGTACGCGGCGACCGGACCCTGCTGACCGGGCGGGCCGTCACCGTCGTCGAGGGCGAGCTCCTCGCACCCGCCCCCTGACCGGGCGGGTCAGGCGGTGGGCAGCCAGTCCACCCGCCCGGCGAGCAGCGCGTACCCGACGAACGCGCCGACGTCGAGCAGCGTGTGGGCCGCCACCAGCGGTCCCACCCTGCCCCACCGCCGGTACAGCAGCACGAACACGACGCCCATGACCATGTTGCCGATGAAGCCGCCGATGCCCTGGTACAGGTGGTAACTCCCGCGCAGCACCGAGCCGGCGGCCAGCGCGGCGCCCGGGCTCCAGCCGAGGCCGCGCAGCCGGTGCAGCAGGTAGCCCAGCACGATGACCTCCTCCACCACCGCGTTCTGCGCGGCGGAGAGGATCAGCACGGGGAACTTCCACCAGACCTCCGGCAGCGCCTCGGGCACCACGGTGAGGTTGAAGCCGAGGCCCCGCGCCGCCAGGTAGAAGGCGATGCCCGTGCTGCCGATCACCGCGGCGACGGCGGCGCCGCGCCCGAGGTCCTGCCACGGTCGGGTGCGGTCGAGGCCGAGGGTCCGCAGGCTCCCGCCCTCACGGGTGAGGAAGTGGGCGACCAGCAGCACGGGGACGAGCGCGGAGGCGATGCCGAACAGCTGCCAGGCGAGGTCCAGCCAGGGGCGACCGGGCGCCGCGGACGCGTTGAGGGTGGCCGCCTGGTCCTTCAGGCCGCCGGGCCGGGTCAGCGACCCGACGAAGCTGATGACCGCCGCCACGGCGCTCGCGCCGAGGGAGACGGCGAGCACCAGCAACGTCTCGTCCCGCAGCATCCGCCGCGGCACCGTCTCGACCCCGATCCCGGACCCCGTCCCCGTCGTCCCCGTCACCCGCGCCTCCGTCCGCACGCACCACAGGCCCCACAGCTTGCCAGAGCCCCGACGACACGCCGACGCGCCGCCCCCCTGACGCGGCCCGGGGGCGGCGTCAGGGGGGCGGCGCGTGGGTGGCGCGACGGGTGGGCGGCGCGGCGGGGGTGGGACCTACCCCTCCCCGGGCTCCGGCAGGCCCAGCGGCCAGGTGTGGACCGGCTGTCCCTCCCACTGGAGCTGCGCGTACCGGCGGGTCATCGCGGCCAGCGCCTCCTGCCGCGACATCCCGCGCTCGAGGGCCGTGTGGAACACCGCCGCCTGCCAGGAGGCGCCGTTCACCCTCCGGCGGCACCGTTCCTCGATCACTCCGAGGTACAGCTCGCGGTCGGCCGGTTCGATCCCCCATGCCTCGAGACCCGCGTGCGCCAGCGGCAGCAGCTCCTCGAGCACCAGGGTGACCGCCTCGACCTGCTGCGTGCCGCCCATGCGTCCCCGCCGCGGCCACTCGAACCGCGCGTCGATCCCGTAGCGGCAGGCCGCCTCGAAGTTGGCCGCCGCCGACTCGAACGGCAGCCGCGTCCACACCGGTCGCGACTCCTCGGCGAGGGCGCGCACCAGCCCGTAGTAGAACGCGGCGTTGGCCACCACGTCGATCACCGTCGGCCCGGCCGGCAGCACCCGGTTCTCCACCCGCAGGTGCGCCGTCCCGTCGGCGACGTCGTACACCGGCCGGTTCCACCGGTACACCGTGCCGTTGTGCAGCACCATCTCGCCGAGCTTGGGCGTGCCTCCGGCGTCGAGCACCTCCATCGGGTCCTCGTCGTCCAGGATCGGCAGCAGCGCCGGGAAGTACGTCAGGTTCTCCTCGAACAGGTCGACCGCCGAGGAGACCCATCGTTCGCCGAACCAGGTCCGCGGCCGCACGCCCTGCGCCTGGAGCTCCGGCGGCCGGGTGTCCGTCGACTGCTGGAACAGCGGCGGCCGCGACTCCCGCCACAGCTCCTTGCCGAACAGGAACGGCGAGTTGGCGCCCACCGCGATCTGCGCCGCGGAGATCGCCTGCGCCGCGTTCCACACGTCGGGGAACCGCTCGGGGGTCACCTGCAGATGCAGTTGCACCGAGGTGCAGGCGGCCTCCGGAGTGATGGAACGCGCCGTGGTGGTGAGCTTCTCGACCCCGTCGATCTCGAGCGCGAAGTCCTCCCCGCGCGCTGAGACGATCTGGTCGTTGAGAAGCGTGTAACGATCGACGTCGGAAATGTTGGCGGAGATGAGATCGTCCCGCTCGAGCGTCGGCAGGATGCCGATCATCACGATCCCGGCGTCGACCTCCCCCGCCTTTCGGTGGGCATATGCCAATGATGTCCGCAGCTCCTCCGCGAGCTGGTCGAATACCTGCCCGCCGAGCCGGTGCGGTTCGATGTTGACCTCGAGGTTGAACATCGCGAGTTCGGTCTGGAAATCACGGCTGGCGATCCGTTCCAGCACCTCCGCATTCATCATTCGCGGCATGCCGTCGGATCCCGCGAGATTGAGTTCGATCTCCAGGCCCATGAGATTCTTGGGCCGGTCGAACTGCCTCTCCTTCAGCAACCGCTCGAGACCCGCCAGGCACCGCTGGAGCTTGTCCCGGTAGCGCTGGCGATCGGACAGGTCGAACGACCCTGCCTCGACCTTCTCCCCCATCGCTGCGTCCTCCTCGGATGGGTGGCCGCCTGTGCGGCCGGTGTCCGTCTGTCTGTCGCCCGGGTCTTCGTCCGGTCCGCAACTGATGATGCCCGCCCTGGCCGATCGATAACGTCCCCATGAGGACCCGCCGACCGTTAGGCTGACCTCCAGCGCCATTCGGCACATTCGCACGGCATGCGCCAGGGCCTGGTTTCCGGCGTTCCGGAAGCCCGGGAAAACGCCGTCGAAAACCGGCCGACCCCGCTTCGGGCGTCGCCCGAGGTCACCCCGTGGAAGCGTCCTGGAAATCGGAACATAACCCGACGGATTTCCGGCGCGAACAATACTTGCCGTTCACATGGAAAACAGCTAGCGGAAACACTCCGTGAACACGGGTCGTATAAACTGCGCAAACGAGGCGGAGAAGCACGTGCGCCCACGATCGTGCGCCCCGTCACCGAAGGTGACATCGGGCCGGCCCGGTCCGGGTGATCCGACCGGTCCGGCGCGGCTCTCCGACCCCCTCGAGCTGGCAGCAGACAGCGCCCGCCCCACCCCTCGCCCGCGCGCCACCGTGCCTGTCGAAAGAGAGGCGACCCACCATGCCGCTGCATGTCCCTCCGGCACCGCCCGCCGCCCTGCGCACCGTACTGGCGGCCCTCGGCACACCCGCCGCCGTCCGTGATCCCCGAACGCCGTCCCTGCGCGGCGCCCAGGGGCCCCTCAACCCCGAACTGCCGTTGCCGGTCCATGTCCTGGACAGAATCACGGCGGACGGGACGCCCGTCGTCCGGCTCGCCGGGTGGCGCTTCCTGATCCGCTCCGGCGACCACGCCGTGGCCGCCGCGGAGACCCTGGAGACGGCCGAGGGCTGGGCCTTCTCCCACTTCTTCGAGGGCCCCTACGTCATGTCGACCGAACGCGCCCTGCGTCAGGCCGAGGAGGCGGGACAGCCGTACCAGCCCCGCCTGCTGTCCGTACCGGGCCTGTACATGCTGACGCTCTGGCTGCACGCGGACCCCGAGGCGGACGCCGCGGCCGGGCTGCCCGACGCCCTGGACCTGCTGATCCCGTTGGCCCCGGCCCCACCGGGGATCGCCAGCCACCGTCCGCACCGGGTCGAGGAACTGCTGCCGCTGCTCACCCGCCGGGTGGGCCCGGCGGGCCCGCCGCCGGTCCTGCGCCCGGCCGCCTGAGCGTCGTCCACCGCCACGCGCCGCGCCCCCACGGCCCCCCGTGCCGTGGGGGCGCGGCGCGTGCCGGGCCCGAAGTGACCAGACCCGTACCACCCGTTCGAACCACCCGGAAGATCTACGCACGGGGCACGAACCGACCGCACGGGCGGTGCGTCCTGAACCGATGAGGGGGCGTACCGCGAAAACCCTGCGGAACGCCCGCCGTGAGCGCGAAACTTGTCCGCACGACGTCATACGGGGGGCGGCCGTGAACAGCCGTGACAGGAAAGCCGAAGCGTCCACCACAGAACGAGAGAACCCGACCATGTGCCAGCACCAGCCGCCGTGCCCGACAGCCGACTCCCCCGACCGGGAGTCCGCCCGCCTCGTGGCGCACCACCCCGAGCAGGGCTGGAGCCTGCTGTGCAACGGAGTCGTGCTGTTCGAGGACACCGGGGAGCTCCTGCCGGACGGCCGCGTCATCGCGCCGCACCGGTTCGCCACCGCGGTCTGAGCCCGGCCGGGAAAGCGGGAGGGCCGGTGGCGGCACCGCCACCGGCCCTGACCCCGCGCGGCTCGGCGCCGCGCGGGAAGGGACAGCCGGTCCCTCAGTTGTCGTACGCGTCCAGCGGCGGGCAGGAGCAGACCAGGTTCCGGTCGCCGAACGCCTGGTCGATGCGCCGCACCGGCGGCCAGTACTTGTCCGGCATGGAGACGCCGCCCGGGAAGACGGCCGTCTCCCGCTCGTAGGCGTGCGTCCACTCGCCGGCCAGCGTGGCCGCGGTGTGCGGGGCGTTGCGCAGCGGGTTGTCCTCGGCCGGCCACTCGCCGGCGCCGACCTTCTCGATCTCCGCGCGGATGGCGATCATCGCTTCGACGAACCGGTCGAGCTCGGCGAGGTCCTCGGACTCGGTCGGCTCGATCATCAGCGTGCCGGCGACCGGGAACGACATCGTCGGGGCGTGGAAGCCGTAGTCGATGAGCCTCTTCGCCACGTCGTCGACCGTGACGCCGGTGGCCTTGGTCAGCGGGCGCAGGTCGATGATGCACTCGTGCGCCACCAGGCCGCCGGGACCGGTGTACAGCACCGGGTAGTGCGGCTCGAGCCGCTTGGCGACGTAGTTGGCCGCGAGGACCGCGACCTGGGTGGCGCGCTTGAGGCCCTCGCCGCCCATCAGGCGGACGTACGCCCAGGAGATGGGCAGGATGCCCGCGGAGCCGAACGGAGCCGCCGAGATCGGGCCGACGCCCGTCTCCGGACCGGCGGCGGGCTGGAGCGGGTGGTTCGGCAGGTACGGGGCGAGGTGCGCGCGCACGCCCACCGGGCCGACGCCGGGGCCGCCGCCGCCGTGCGGGATGCAGAAGGTCTTGTGCAGGTTGAGGTGCGAGACGTCGCCGCCGAAGTGACCGGGCTTGGCGAGCCCGACCAGCGCGTTGAGGTTGGCGCCGTCGACGTACACCTGGCCGCCGGCCTCGTGGACCTGGGCGCAGATGTCGGCCACGTGCTCCTCGAAGACGCCGTGCGTCGAGGGGTAGGTGATCATCAGCACCGACAGCTGGTCGCGGTGCTTCTCGATCTTGGCCCGCAGGTCGTCGACGTCGATCTCACCGTCGTCGGCGGTCTTCACCACGACGACCTTCATGCCCGCCATCACGGCGCTGGCGGCGTTGGTGCCGTGCGCGGAGGACGGGATCAGGCAGACGGTGCGGTCCAGGTCGCCGTTGGCCCGGTGGTAGCCGCGGACCGCGAGCAGACCGGCCAGCTCGCCCTGGGAGCCGGCGTTGGGCTGCAGGGAGACCTTGTCGTAGCCGGTGACCTCGGCGAGGCGCTCCTCCAGCTCGCGGATGAGCGACAGGTAGCCCTCGGCCTGCTCGGCCGGGGCGAAGGGGTGCAGCGCGCCGAACTCGGGCCAGGTGACCGGCTCCATCTCGGTGGTGGCGTTGAGCTTCATGGTGCAGGAGCCCAGCGGGATCATGCCGCGGTCGAGCGCGTAGTCGCGGTCGGAGAGCCGGCGCAGGTAGCGCAGCATGGCCGTCTCGGAGCGGTGCTGGTGGAACACCGGGTGGGTGAGGTAGACGTCCGTGCGCAGCAGGCCCTCGGACAGGCCGTCGGCGGCCGTGCCGTCCAGCGCCTCGACGTCGCCCTCGACACCGAAGGCGGCCCAGACGGCCTCCAGCTCGGCGCGGCCGGTGGTCTCGTCGCAGGCGGCCGAGAGGTGGTCGGCGTCGACCAGGCGGAGGTTGACGCCCCGCTCGCGGGCGGCCTCGACGACCTCGGCGGCCCGTCCCTCGACCCGCGCGGTGACGGTGTCGAACCATGCCTCGTTGACGATCTCCACCCCGCCGGCCTTCAGGCCCGCGGCGAGGATGTCGGCATACCGGTGGGTGCGCTCGGCGATGCCCTTGAGACCGTCCGGGCCGTGGTAGACGGCGTACATGCCGGCCATCACGGCGAGCAGGACCTGCGCGGTGCAGATGTTGCTGGTGGCCTTCTCGCGGCGGATGTGCTGCTCGCGGGTCTGCAGCGCCAGGCGGTAGGCCTTGTTGCCGTCGGCGTCCTGCGAGACGCCGACGAGGCGGCCGGGCAGGTTGCGGGCGAACTGCTCACGGACGGCCATGTAGCCGGCGTGCGGGCCGCCGAAGCCCATCGGGACGCCGAAGCGCTGGGTGGTGCCGACGGCGATGTCCGCGCCGAGCTCGCCCGGCGAGGTCAGCAGGGTCAGCGCGAGCAGGTCGGCGGCGACGGTGACGACGGCGCCGAGCTCGTGGGCCTGGTCGATCAGCGGCTTGATGTCGCGGACCGCGCCGGAGGCGCCGGGGTACTGGATCAGCACGCCGTTGATCTCGCGGCCGGCGATCTCGGCGGGGATGCCCTGGGAGAGGTCGGCGACGACGACCTCGACCCCGGTCGGCTCGGCGCGGGTCTCGATCACGGCGACGGTCTGCGGCAGCGCGTCGGCGTCGACCAGGAACAGGCCGTTCTTCTTCTTGCCGACCCGGCGCGACAGGGCCATGGCCTCGGCGGCCGCGGTGCCCTCGTCGAGCAGCGAGGCGCCGGAGGTGGGCAGACCCGTCAGGTCGGCGACCATGGTCTGGAAGTTGAGCAGCGCCTCGAGCCGCCCCTGGGAGATCTCCGGCTGGTAGGGCGTGTACGCCGTGTACCAGGCCGGGTTCTCCATCACGTTGCGCAGGATCACCGGCGGGGTGAAGGTGCCGTGGTAGCCCAGGCCGATCATCGGGGCGAGGACCTGGTTACGGTCGGCGAGCTCCCGCAGTTCGGCCAGCACCTCGGCCTCGGTGCGCGCGCCCGGCAGGTCGAGGTCGTCGGCGTTCTTGATCACGTCGGGCACCGCGGCGGCGGTCAGCTCGTCGAGCGAGCCGTAGCCGACCTGCGCCAGCATCTTGGCGCGGGAGCCCTCGTCGGGGCCGATGTGACGCTGCTCGAAGGGGATGCCCTGCTCGAGCTGGGAGAGCGGGGTGCGAGGGGCAGTCATGGGCGGAGGCCTCCTGGTCTTGCGCGACCTTCGGGGGGCACCACGGCTGTGGGGTGCCCGACGGCCTCCCCCTCTGTCATCACGACCTGAGAGCTTCACCGGCCGCCCGAGGCGCCCGGCTTTCACCGTCGGTGAGAGCGGCGGACATCCGGAGGACCGGCGCCGCTCTGCTTTCCAGAGTGACCTCGTCCGCGCGGTACGTGTGCCTGAGAGATTCCGGGGAGGATTTGCTCCTTCGGCGCCTCCGAAGACTCTCGGAGGACTCTCCCGCGCGGGGTCAGCAGCCACTGCCCAGCCTACCAGCGAGGCTGTGGAGTGGGCTTTCGAGTGGCCGCCGCCCGGAAAGTGCACTTTGGTGGTCCCGACGGATGTGCTGCGTCAGCGAGCTGCGACCAGAAGGAGGGAACGTGCGGACAGACATCGATCCCCGGAGCCTGATAGGCCGCAAGGCGTTCGACTGCGACGGCAACCGCATCGGCACGGTCGACGAGGTGTACCTCGACGACGCCACCGGTTCCCCCGAATGGGCGGCGGTGCGGACCGGGCTCTTCGGCCGCGACGTCTTCGTCCCGCTGGAGACGAGCGAACTGGTCGAGGGCGCGCTGCGCGTCCCCTACGGCCGCGCCCACATCAAGGACGCCCCCGGCTACGGGGTGGGCCGCCACCTCTCCCCCGAGCAGGAACTCTCCCTCTACCGTCACTACGGCTTCGACGTCGAGCCTCCCGCCGCGATCCCCGACCGCGACTTCGGCCACCTGCCCGACCAGGAGGACGCCTGATCCTCGCCGCCGTCCGGCCGGGCCGGGCCGGCGGGCCGCCGTCTCAGCCGGACGCCCCGTCGTCCTTCCCGCCACCGGCGGCCGCCGCGACCGGTTTCGCCGGGCTCGCCCCGGTCCCGGACGAAGCGGCATCGTCCTGACCCCCGGCAGCCGCCTCGGGCTCCGCCTCGACCAGGGGCAACGGGTCGGCGGGCTCCAGCTCGGGATCGTCGACCGCGAAGGTCCGCACCCTCCCGGGCGCCGGTGACGTGGGCGTCTCGAAGCGCACCGTGACGCGTCCCAGCCCGCTGCCCTGGACCCAGCCGTGTCCGTGCACCGCGTGCCGTACGTCGTGCCCGGCGGGCCACCGCGGCGCCGGCCGCTCGACCGACGGCTCCCGCCCGGGCGGCGACCGGTACGCCGCGTCGTCCTCGACCGCGGAACCGCCGGCCTTCCGCTCTCCTCCGGCACCCTCCCCCGCGGGCGCCTCACGGGCAGCAGGGGCGGCCTGCGCGGCCTCGGCTGCCTGCGCGGCCTGCGCGGCCTGCGCGGCCTGCGCGGCTTGGGCGAAGAGGTCCTCCTGCGTGAAGTCGGCGAGGCCCGAGACGCCGACTCCCAGCAGGCGCACCCCGCCGGTCGTGTCGACCCCCTCCAGCAGCCGCGCCGCCGCCTCCTGAACCACCGCGGCATCGTCCGTCGGACCGCGCAGGGTCTCCGAGCGGGTCAGCGTGGAGAAGTCGTAGCGCCGCACCTTCAGCTGGATGGTGCGCCCCGCGTGGCCGCCGTCGCGCAGTCTGCGCACGCAGCGGTCGGCGAGCCGCCGGACCTCCACCTGGATCCGCACCCGGTCGTGGATGTCCACGTCGTAGGTGTCCTCCACGGACACCGACTTGGTCTCCCGCTCGGCCACCACCGGCCGGGTGTCGAGGGCCAGCGCCATGGCGTACAGGCCCTGTCCGTGGGCCTTGCCCACCAGCCGCACCAACTCGTCCTCACCGGCCTCGGCGAGCTCCCCCACGGTGGTGATGCCCGCGCGGCGCAGGTGGTCGCCGGTGGCGGGCCCCACGCCGGGCAGGGTCCGCACCGGCATCGGCGCCAGCAGTTCCCGCTCCGTCCCCGGTTCGATCAGCACCAGGCCGTCCGGCTTGGCCTCCTCGGAGGCGATCTTCGCCAGCATCTTCGACGCGGCGAGCCCCACCGATCCGGTGAGTCCGGTGACCGCGCGGATGTCCTCGCGCAGCCGCTCGCCCGCCCGCAGGGCGGAGGCGGAGTCGTGGGCGACGCCGCCGGCCTCGAGGTCGACGAACGCCTCGTCGAGGCTGAGCGGCTCGACCAGCGGCGACAGGGCGCGCAGCAGCGCCATCACCTGGTCGCTGACCGAGCGGTACAGGGAGAAGCGCGGCGACAGGTACGCGGCGTTGGGCGCCAGCCTCCGCGCCTGGGCGGTGGGCATCGCGGACCGCACCCCGAAGACGCGTGCCTCGTAGGAGGCGGTGGCCACCACGCCGCGCGGCCCCAGCCCGCCGACCACCACCGCCTTGCCGCGCAGGCTCGGCTTGGACGCCTGCTCCGCGGCGGCGAAGAAGGCGTCCATGTCGAGATGGAGAATCGTCGGCGCGGACCTCACACCTCCGATGGTGCCGCACACCACCGACAATGCGGCCCACCGGCCCGCCGCGCGCGAGGCCTCGCGC
>NZ_JBHTVQ010000052.1:0-50939 GCF_042792855.1 Streptomyces sp. NPDC056600 | reverse complement strand
CACGTCCGCGGCCTCGCCGCCGTACATCAGCGCGTAGCCGTTCGCCAGGCCGTGCACGCCGCCGGAGACGCCGCAGTCCACGAAGCCGATGCCCTTCTCGGCCAGCTCCGCGGCGTGCTTCTCGTCGTCCGTCCAGCGCGAGTTACCGCCGTCGACCACCACGTCACCGGCGTCGAGCAGTCCGGAGAGTTCGTCGATCACGGACTGGGTCGGCGGACCGGCCGGCACCATCACCCACACCACGCGCGGCGCGGTCAGCGAGTCGGCCAGTTCGGCCAGGCTCGCCACGTCGGAGAGATCGGGGTCGCGGTCGTACCCGATGACCTCGTGACCCGCCCGGCGGATGCGCTCGCGCATGTTGCCGCCCATCTTGCCGAGACCGATGAGTCCGAGCTGCATGTCGTTCACTTCTTCCTGTGGTTCGGGGGTTCGCCGGCCGTCAGACGGCTCGCGGCTCCGCGGGAGAGCCGGCGGAACCGGACGTCTCCCCGGCGCCGCGCAGGGCGATCTCGTACATGTCGTCGGCGTCCAGGCGCCGCAGCTCCTCGGCGATCAGCTCCGAGGTCGGCCGGATCTTCAGCGCCAGACTGCGCGGCGGCTGGCCGGGCAGGGTGAGCGTGGCGAGCGGGCCGTCCCCACGGACCACGGACACCTCGCCGCGCTCGGTGTCCAGCCGCACCGCCGTGATCGCCGGACCCGCCGACGGCCCCACCTCGCCGGGCACCCCGAGGCGGGCGCACAGCCAGCGCGCCAGCAGTTCCGCGCTCGGATTGCCCGGCTCCGCCTCGACGGCCACCGCGCGCACCGGCGCGTGCTCCTGGTCCAGGGCGGCGGCGAGCGCCGAACGCCACAGCGTCAGCCGGGTCCACGCCAGGTCCGTGTCGCCCGGCGCGTACGCGGCGGCCCGCCTCTCCAGCTCCGCCAGCGGGTCCGGGCAGGCGTCCATGTCGGTGATCCGGCGCTGGGCCAGCGCGCCCAGCGGGTCCTCCGACGGGTTGTCGGGCGCGTCCACCGGCCACCACACCACCACCGGCGCGTCCGGCAGCAGCAGGGGCAGCACCACCGACTGGGCGTGGTCGCGCACCTCGCCGTAGAGCCGCAGCACCACCGTCTCGCCCGGCCCGGCGTCGGCCGCCAGCCGCACCTCCGCGTCCAGCCGCGAGTGGGTCCGGTCGCGCGGGCTGCGCGGATGACGGCGGATCACCACCACGGTGCGCGAGGGGTGTTCCTGCGAGGCCTGCTGCGCCGCCCTCATGGCGTCGTAGGCGTACTCCTCGTCGATCACGACCACCATGGTCAGCACCATGCCGACGGCAGGCGTGCCGGAGGCCCTGCGGGCCTGGAGCAGCGCCTTGTTGACGTCTCCGGCCGTGGTGTCGTTGAGGTCCAGTTTCATGGCCTGCGCCAGCTCCGTCCGTCTCGTGCGAGCATCTCGTCGGCCTCCGGGGGACCCCAGCTGCCCGCCGGGTACTTGGCGGGCACACCGTGGGTGGCCCAGTACTCCTCGATCGGGTCCAGGATCCGCCAGGACTCCTCGACCTCCTCGGTGCGCGGGAACAGGTTGGCGTCGCCCAGCAGCACGTCCAGGATGAGCCGTTCGTAGGCCTCCGGGCTGGACTCGGTGAAGGACTCGCCGTAGGCGAAGTCCATCGAGACGTCCCGGATCTCCATGGAGGTGCCCGGCACCTTGGAACCGAACCGTACCGTCATGCCCTCGTCCGGCTGGACCCGGATCACGATCGCGTTGGAACCGAGCTCCTCGGTCGCCGTCGAGTCGAACGGCGAGTACGGGGCGCGCTGGAAGACCACCGCGATCTCGGTGACCCGGCGCCCCAGGCGCTTGCCGGTGCGCAGGTAGAACGGGACGCCCGCCCACCGCCGGTTGTCGATCTCCAGCTTGATCGCGGCGTAGGTGTCGGTCATGGAGGACGGGTCGATGCCGTCCTCCTCCAGATAGCCCAGCACCCGCTCACCGCCCTGCCAGCTCCCCGTGTACTGGCCGCGCACCGTGTGCTCGCCCAGGTCCTGCGGAAGCTTGACCGCCTTGAGGATCTTGAGCTTCTCGGTGAGCAGCGACTCGGCGTCGAAGGCGGCGGGCTCCTCCATCGCGGTCAGCGCCAGCAGCTGCAGCAGGTGGTTCTGGATCACGTCCCGGGCCGAGCCGATGCCGTCGTAGTAGCCGGCCCGGCCGCCGATGCCGATGTCCTCGGCCATCGTGATCTGTACGTGGTCCACGTACGACCGGCTCCAGACAGGCTCGAACATCTGGTTGGCGAAGCGGAGCGCCAGGATGTTCTGGACGGTCTCCTTGCCGAGGTAGTGGTCGATCCGGAACACCTGGTCGGGGGCGAAGACCTCGTGCACCAGCGCGTTCAGGGCGCGGGCGCTGGCCAGGCCGTGGCCGAACGGCTTCTCGATCACCGCGCGCCGCCAGGAACCCGGAGGCGCCTCGGCCAGTCCGTGCTTCTCCAGCTGCTGCACCACCCGGGGGAAGAACCGGGGCGGCACCGACAGGTAGAAGGCGTAGTTGCCGCTGGTGCCGCGGGAGGTGTCCAGCTGCTCCACGGCCTCGCGCAGCTGCTCGAAGGCGTGGTCGTCGTCGAAGTCGCCCGGGACGAAGTGCATGCCCTGGGCCAGCTGCTGCCAGACCTCCTCCCGGAAGGGGGTGCGCGCATGCTGCTCGACGGCGTCGTGCACCACCTGGGCGAAGTCCTGGTCGGCCCACTCACGCCGGGCGAAGCCGACCAGCGAGAAACCCGGAGGCAGCAGTCCCCGGTTGGCGAGGTCGTACACCGCGGGCATCAGCTTCTTGCGGGACAGGTCGCCCGTGACGCCGAAGATGACGAGTCCGGACGGGCCCGCGATCCGGGGGAGCCGGCGGTCGCGGGGATCGCGCAACGGATTGACCCTGCCCAGGAGAGGGCCGCCGGCCCCGCGCGGCGCGGCGCCCACCGTTCCGGTCGCTTCGGTCAATGTGATCATCTACTTTCTCGTCGGACGGGTGAGGGCCGAGTACCGCGCCCGGGGGCGGCCATGCGGGCGCGGCGCCCTCCCGGACCATCCGGGCAGGTCAGGACGGGGTCGCCGGTCACCCCGGAAGGGGTTCCCGTCCTGACGCCGCCCCACACCGTGCCGGTTCACGCGTCCTCCCTCAGGCCCCCCGCGTTAGGTTGGCGGGATGAGGCTCACGATCGTTGGTGGGGGCGGCTTCCGCGTGCCGCTCGTGTACGGAGCGCTGCTGGCCGACCGGGCACCCGGGCGCGTCACCCGTGTGGTGCTGCACGACGTCGACGCCGGGCGGCTGGCCGCCGTCGGCCGGGTGCTCGCCGAGCAGGCCCGGGAGGTGCCCGACGCGCCCGAGGTGGTCACCACCACCGACCTGGACGAGGCGCTGACCGGAGCGGACTTCGTCTTCTCGGCGATGCGGGTCGGCGGCCTCGAGGGCCGGGCCGCGGACGAGCGTGTCGCCCTGGCCGAGGGCGTCCTCGGCCAGGAGACCGTCGGGGCCGGCGGCATCGCCTTCGGCCTGCGCACCGTCCCCGTGGCGGTCGACCTGGCCCGCCGTGTGCGGCGCCTCGCCCCGGACGCCTGGGTCATCAACTTCACCAACCCGGCCGGCCTGGTCACCGAGGCGATGTCCCGCACCCTCGGCGACCGGGTGATCGGCATCTGCGACTCCCCGGTGGGCCTCGGACGCCGTCTCGCCCGGGTTCTCGGGGTCGACCCGGCCCGCGCCTTCGTCGACTACGCCGGCCTCAACCACCTCGGCTGGGTCCGCGCCGTGCGCGTGGACGGCCGCGACCAGCTGCCCCGGCTGCTCGCCGACCGCGCGCTGCTGGAGTCGTTCGAGGAGGGCCGGCTGTTCGGCGCCGACTGGCTGCGGGCGCTGGGCGCCATCCCCAACGAGTACCTGCACTACTACTACTTCAACCGGGAGACCGTCGACGCCTACCGGCGGGCCGAACGCACCCGTGGGGTCTTCCTGCGCGACCAGCAGGCTCGCTTCTACGAGGAGGCCGGCCGTCCCGGAGCGCCCGCGCTCCAGCTGTGGAACCGCACTCGCGCCGAGCGCGAGGCGACCTACATGGCGGAGAACCGGGACGCGGCGGGGGCCGGGGAGCGCGAGGAGGAGGACCTCTCCGGCGGCTACGAGAAGGTGGCCCTCGCCCTGATGCGGGCGATCGCCCGGGACGAGCGGGCCACCCTGGTCCTCAACGTCCGCAACCGCGGCGCCCTGCCCGGACAGGACGACGACGCGGTGGTCGAGATCCCGTGCCTGGTGGACGCGAACGGAGCGCACCCGCCGACCGCCGCCCCCCTGCCGCAGCACGCTGCCGCCCTGGTGTCCGCGGTCAAGGCGGTGGAACGGGAAGTGATCACCGCCGCCCTGACGGGCTCCCGGGCCGCCGCGGTGAAGGCCTTCGCGCTGCACCCGCTGATCGACTCCGTCGCCGTCGCCCGGCGGCTGATGGACGGTTACCGGGAAGCCCATCCGGGCCTCACTCGTTTCGAGTGAGGCCCGGCTCCGGCTCCCCCCCCGGTCATGGTGGGGCGGACGGCCGCGCTCCCCCCGGGCGCGGCCACCCGCCCCATCCCCCGCACCGTTAAGAGCGCCGGATACGCGGATTGATACACCCCCGCGGAAAAAAATTCCGTGGACGTCCGTACGGCCCCCGTCGGGTACCGCGCCACGGCCCGGACCGGGCCCGGCTCAGGCGGGCGCGGCCGCCGTCGAGGACGAGGAGGAGGCCGCGACGGCCCCGGCGGCGGCGGGCGGCGCCGCCTGCGCCGGGACGGTCACCGCGGCGGCCGGCGCGGGGTCCTCGGCGCGGACCGGCCCCGCCGCCCGCAGACGCTGGGGGGCCGCCACCACGGCGTAGTCGGCGCCCAGGAAGGGTGGCTCCAGGCTCCCCGGGTCCTCGCCCAGGGCCAGCCGGACCGCGGCCCAGGGAGCGTTGAGGCCGCACAGGGACAGCTGGTGCAGCCCGCCGGCCGGGCGCGTGTTGACGTCGAGGAGAACCGGTTCCTCACCGAACTCGCGGAACTGGATGTTCGACAGGTGGTGCAGGCCGAACCGCTCGGCGACCAGGCGGGCCGGGGCGAGCCACCGCTCGTCCAGGGTGAACCCGCGGCGCCGGCCGTTCTTGGTCCGGCCCACCGCCATCCGCACGCGGTCGTCCGTCCCGGTGAGGCAGTCCACCGACACCTCCGGCTCCTCCAGCCTCGGCATCACCAGCCAGTCGACCTCCTCGCCGCTCTCGCGCAGCGCGCCGAGCACCATGGCCAGCGGCACGCGCGGGCTCGGGAAGCCGTCGAGCTGGTCCGTCGAGAACGGCTCGCGGGTGACGACCCGGTAGCCCACGCCGCCCGCGCCCGCGGCCGGCTTGAAGCAGGCCTGGTGCCCGTCCGCCTCCAGCTTCTCCACGGCGGTGAGCAGCTCGTCCGCGGTGCGCACCCGGAACCACGGCGGGACCGGCACGCCCAGCTCGGCCACCCGCTCGTAGGCGGTCGCCTTGTCCTGGAACGCGGCCACCCCTCGCGCGGCCGGCGCCAGCAGGGCCGTGCCCACGGCCTCGAACTCCGCGCGGTGGGCGACGACCGCCTCCTGGTGCAGCCGCGGCACGAACACGTCGATGCCGCGCCGCACGCACTGGTCCAGCGCGAACTCGGCGTACGCGGCGGGGGAGAGGCCCTCGGGCTCCATCGCCGCGGTGTCCGCGGCGGCGAGCACCGGCGAGTCGGGGTCGCCGTGGGTGGCGTGGATCTCCACCGCCCGGTCCTGCGGATTTCTCCGCAGCTGTTCCATGAAGAAGACGTTCTCCGCGTACGTGCGGTTGAGCCAGACGCGTACGCGAGAGATCATTCAGGCCGCCCTTCAGGTGTGCGGGCACGGCGAGGCAGCCGGGCCCTGCCGGGGAACACGCGGGTAGGGACACCGGGTCGCGAGGTGAGGGCCCAGGGGCCCGGTGCGGCGGTGTCGGGCCGATCATAGAGCTTCACGGGACGCGTACCGCTACGGGCGTGTTACGGCTTCTCCTCCCGCGTGTCGCCCCGTTCCGGGCGGCGTGGAGGAGTCCGCGCGATCCACGTTTCCTTCCGTGCGCGGGGGCTACTCGCGCCGCATGGACACAACCGAACGTGACGAGACGTGTGCGAAGAGTCGCGGACCCGGGCGGGTCGCCTCGCTGCTGGACGGCCTGGAGCGGTGGGGCGGGGCGGACCGGCTGGCGGACGCGGTGCAGAAGGTGGTGCGGGCGGCGCCCCTGGGACGCCGCGGCCGGGACCTCCTGCACGGGCTGCCGATCGGTCACCCGCTGCATCCCGTGCTGGTCCAGGTGCCCGTCGGCGCGTGGATGTCCACGGCGGTCCTGGACCTGCTGCCCGGACAGGAGAGGGCCGCGCGGCGGCTCGTCGGGGTGGGCCTCGCCGTGGCCGGACCCGCGGCGGTCGCCGGCTGGGTGGACTGGGCCGACCTGCAACGCCAGCAGCGGCGGGTGGGGCTCCTGCACGCGGCGCTCAACAACGCCGCCGTCTGGCTGTACGCGGGCTCCTACGCGGCGCGGCGGAGCGGACGTCAGGGGCTCGGCCGGGGCCTGGCGGTGGCGGGACTGACGGCCGTCTCGGTCGGCGGCGCACTCGGCGGCCACCTCGCCTACCGTCAGGCGGCGGGAGCCAACCACGCCGAACAGGTGCCCCACCTGGTGCGGCCGGGCTGGCACGGCCTCGGCGGCGTGTCCGACCTTCCGATCGGACAGGCGGTCCGGCGGAAGGTGGACGACGTCCCGGTGATGGTCGTCCGGGTCGACGAGGACACCGTCCGGGTGCTCGCCGATCAGTGCAGCCACCTGGCGGGTCCGCTCTCGCAGGGGGAGATCTCCGACGGCTGCGTGCGGTGCCCCTGGCACGGGAGCGTGTTCCGGCTCGAGGACGGCTGGAACGTGCGGGGACCCGCCACGGCGCCGCAGCCCGCGTTCGACACCCGGGTGGTCGACGGCCGCCTCGAGGTCCGGCTGCGGGGCATCGCCCCCGCGAGCCAGGAGGAGGAACCGGCCAGGGCGGGCTGAGCCGCGGCCTCCCGCACGCGGGCCCGGCGGCGCTACGTCCGCGACGCGGCGTGACGGCCCACCCGCCGCAGGAAGACCTCCTCGGCGCCCGTCAGGCCCGCCTCGCGCAGCGCGCGGTCCGCCTCGGCGAGCACCGACGGCGGCACCACGACGGGGCCGGGTCCCGCCTCGGCGAACGCGGCCCGTACCGCGCTCAGCAGCCGCAGGTACGCCTGCGCGGCGCGCCGCTCACGGTCGGTGGGCACGGTGGTGGTGGTCATCCTCGGCAACTCCTCGGGCGGTCGCGCAACTCTCACCCCCCAGCCTGCCGGGCGCCACTGACAGGACGTCACCCGCGCATGGCGCGCAACGCCCGGGAGAGCCGGACCAGGTCCTCGGGCCCCTCGGCGGGCGGCCCCGCCACCGCGTCGTCGGCCGCCGCGTCCGCGGCCCTGCCGTGGGCCCGCACCGCCTCCACGACCATCACCGCGTCCGCCTGCGCGTACGCCCGCTCCGTCGCCGCGCCCGCCGCCACCGCGGCGGCCAGGGCCCGCTCGCGTACCGACGGGTCGAAGTGCGGGCACAGGACCAGCAGCGCGTCGTGGATCTCCGCCTGCCGCTGCACCGCCCGCAGGGACGGCGGCGACCACCAGCCGACCCGCACCGCCGCCCGACCCTCGTCGCCCGCCGCCGACACCGGCCGCAGCGCCCGCCACAGCGGCGCCAGCGCACGGTACGAGCGCCACGCCGACCAGGCGTCGCCGAGCAGCCGGGCCGGCACCGACCACAGCAGCGGCAGGGAGAACCCGGCCGCGCTCAGGACCCCGCCGACGGCCGCCAAAGTCGGCGCCACCGAGGTGCTCAGCTCGTCGAGGTCGCCACCCGCCCAGCGAGCCCCCACCGCGACGAGCTTGGCGACCGCGTACAGCGCGCAGAAGCCGAAGCCCAGCGCGATCAGCAGCAGCGAGGTGCGCAGCGGCCGGCCGCCCACCCGGCCCAGCCAGCGCAGGCACAGCACGTTCATCGCCACACCCGAGGCGAACAGCGACAGCAGGTACAGCAGCACCATCTCGCGCAGGTACGGCGTGGTCGCGTAGTAGGTGTCGAAGTCCCGCAGCCGCTCCACCGGCGCGTCGCCCAGCGCGAACAGCGCGCACATCACCACGATCACCGCGCCGAAGCCTGTCGTGCACCGCACCGTCAGACGCCGGGTGGTGCCGGGCGGACCGCCGCGCCAGCTGACGATCAGCACCAGACTGGCCGCGCAGACCGCTGTCAACAGCGCGTAGACCAAGGGCGCCGAGGCGTTCGGGACGCCGGTGAGACGGTTCACCGCCGCGATGCTGGGCGGCGCGGCGAAGGCGAAGGCCAGTGCCGTGAGCAGCAGCAGCGCGCACACCGACCGCAGCAGCGGATCCCGCCAGGACGCGGTGCTGCGGCCCTTGAGCACCAGCGGCACCGCCATCGCCATGGCGGGGACGTAGTAGCTGACGTCGTTCACGGACCGTCAGCCCCGTGCCGGGAGGCAGGACGGTCGCCGCCGAGCGACGCCTCGATCCGGCGCACCAGGCCGTCCGGCCACGACGGGTCGCGCCCCGGCGGGGCGGCCGCGGCGGGCGCCGCGGGAACGGTCGGCGTCCAGGCGCGGAAGCGGCTCGCCAGCAGCAGGCCGAAGCGCTCGGCCTCCGCCTCCTCCCACCGGTCGAAACGGGTCCGGGCCGCCACCGGCACCCCGTCCACGGGACCGCCACGGTGGCCGGCCGCCATGTGCCACAGCTCGTGCCCGAGGATCACCAGCTGGTGGTTGGGCGCGGTGCGCTCCTCGACCACGACGACGTCCTGGTCGTCGAAGGCCAGCCACAGGCCGCTGGCCGTGCCCGGCGGGAAGACCGCGGTGCGGAAGCGCACCGGACGGCCCCGCAGACCGCTCATCACCGAGCACAGCGCCCGGTGCGTCTCCTCGGGCCCGGCCTCGGCCGGCAGGGACAGCCCCGACAGCAACGCCTCGCACAACCGTGTCATCTCCCGGCGCACGCGCAGCGCCCGGAGCCGTCCCGCGGCAGTCCGCGCCAGCGCCTGACCGACGCAGCCGGTTCCTCCCCTGACGAAGCCCAATGTCACGACCCCGGCCGTCGGACGCTCTCCAGCAGCATGTCCAGCCATTCGGCGACCTTGTCCCGGTGCTGGTCGGTCGGGAGCTGCGCCGCCCGCCAGGCGATGCCGCGCACCCCGTGGTCGCGCAGCAGACGCTCCAGCGCGTCCTCGGCGACGTCCGTCCCGGCGTGCGACCGGGCGGGGACGGAGCCGGCCGCCAGGTCCGGGGAGGGCGGCCGCGCCTCGCGGTCCGCCAGCCGGCGCAGCAGTTCGCGCTCGGTGCGCTGCAGCGCACCGGTCAGCGCCTCCGGGTCCTCCGCGGTCAGGAACCCGGCGTGCACGCCGAAGAACCGCTGCAGGGCGTCGCAGTGCTCCATGGTGGGCCGCCGGTCGCCGTTGAGCAGGGCGCCGGCCTGCTGGCGCGACATGCCGGCCCCGTCGGCGATCTCCCGCTGGGTGTAGCGGCGGCCGTCCGGCCTCAGCCGGGTGCGGCGCAGCAGGTCGAGCCGCTGAAGGAACCGCGTCTGCACGTCGCGCTCGCCGCCGGGCCGGCCGTTCAGCAGGGCCTTGACGGCGCCCTCGGGAACACCGGAGGCCGCCGAGAGCCGCGAGACGTCGAAGACCTCCTCGCGCGGCACCCCCAGCCGGTCGGCCAGCGAGGAGACCCGGGCGGCCACGGCCCGCAGCGGGGCGGCCTGCCCGGCGCCCCGGTTCTCCATGTCACCAGCCACCGCAGTCACTCCCGCGTCCTGTCCGTCCGGACCCGGTGAGACTAGCGGGGCACCGTGCGACCCTCCAGGTTCCGCCACAACTGTGGCCGGATCCCGTCGCCAACACCCCTGAAATGCCACAATGGTTGACACGCGCGCCTCAAGGCGGCGAGGATCGGGGCCGCCGATGGGGCCGGAGCCGAGAGGGGGAACCTCCCGATGACAGCTCGGGCAGGAGGCCGGCGCCCGCAACCGCGGCCGGGGCCCGACGAGGACTACCTGAGGGACTACGCCGCACTCCTGGAGGGCGTGCCGTTCCCCTCGGTGCTGCTCGACCGGCGCTGGGACGTGGTGCTCGCCAACGAGGCGTTCACCGAACTCTTCCGCGCCGTGGGGCCGCATCCCACCGCGATGCCGCACGACAACTTCCTGCGGTTCGTCCTCTTCCACCCCGACGCGTCCCTGGTGCTCGCCGACCGGGAGGTCCGGTGGTGCCTGCCGGCGCTGGCCCGGTTCGCCTTCCTCGTCGAGCGCTTCGCGGACGACCCGGTGCTCCAGGCCGTCCGCCGGGAGATCGCCGAGGACCCGCTGATGGAGGCCGCCTACCGGCAGGGGCTCCCGCACTGGGTGCACACGGTGGGTGAGCGCGCCGCGCGCGAACACGACGGCTCGCTGCGTCCGTTGCTCGGTCCCGGGGCCGGACGGACGGTGCGCGAGTGCCGCCTCGTGGTCGAGACGCCCGCCGCCTTGTCGGAGCTGGGGTACGAGCGGATGACGCTGGTGCTGCCCGACCCCGGCCCCCACCCCGAGCCCGAAGCGGACCCGGCGGGGGAGCCCGCCGCCGTCGCGGCCCGTCGCCCGGCGCGGGGGCGCGGACACCTCTCCCTGGTCCACAGCGCCGCCTCCGACGACTGACACGGGCCGGGGAGGGCACGGCGGGGCCCCGTGCCCTCCGGCGTCCTCCTGGGCCGCCCGAGGCCGGGCGGCCCACCCGCCGCCCGGCCGGTGGGCACGGTCCGCTCACTCCTTCTCGACGGCGACCGCCGGCGCGCCGGGGGCGGCCGCGGGCGTGTCCGGCGCACCGCCCCGCTTGGCGGCCTGGATCTGCTCGTAGACCCGCGTCCGCAGTTCGGCGAACCTCGGCTCCACCCGGGTGCGCAACTGGTCGCGCTCCACCGGCAGGTCGACGGTCAGCTCCTCCTGGACCACCGTCGGCGAGGCCGACAGGATCACCACCCGCTCGCCCAGGTACACCGCCTCGTCGATGTCGTGGGTGACGAACAGGACCGTGATCCCGCGCTCCCGCCACAACCGCCGCACCAGATCCTCGAGATCGGCCCGCGTCTGCGCGTCGACCGCCGCGAACGGCTCGTCCATCAGCAGCACCTGCGGCTCGTACGCCAGCGCCCGGGCGATCGCCACCCGCTGCTGCATGCCGCCGGACAGCTGCCACGGGTAGGCCCTGGCCGCGTCCGCCAGTCCCACCGACTCCAGCGCGTCGGCGACCAGGGCCCGCCGCCGCTCCTTGGCCAGCCCCTTCTGCTTCAGCGGCAGTTCGACGTTCTGGCCGACCCGCATCCAGGGGAAGAGGCTGCGGCCGTACTCCTGGAAGACGAAGGCCATGCCGGGCGGCGGGCCGGTCACCCGCCGGCCGTCCAGCAGGACCTCGCCGCCCGTCGGCGCGAGCAGACCGCTGACGCACCGCAGCAGCGTGGTCTTGCCGCAGCCCGACGGGCCCACCAGACACACGAGTTCACCGGCGGCCACCGAGAAGGTCAGGTCGCGCACGGCCTCCACCGTGCGGCCCGAGCCCTCGTAGACCTTGCGCAGCCCGCGTACGTCGAGCATGGAACGCCCTTTCACCGTGATGTCGTCCGCCGCCGGGCTCACGGCGACCGCCGGGAGGACTCCCGCAGGCCGTGGTACCAGGACAGCACCCGTCGCTCGACCAGCTGGAAGAGGACGGACAGGAGGAAGCCGAGCAGGCCGAGGACCAGGATCCCGGTCCACATGTCGGCGATCGCGAACCCGCGCTGGAACTGCACGACGGCGAAGCCCAGCCCGTTGCTCGCGGCGAACATCTCGCTGATGACCATCAGGATGATGCCGATGGACAACGACTGCCGCAGGCCCGCGAAGATCTGGGGGCTCGCCGACGGCAGCACCAGGTACCGCAGCCGGGCCGCGCCCGTGATGCCGTAGGAGCGGGAGGTGTCGGTCATCACGGCGTCCACCGCGCGGACGCCCTCGACCGTGTTGAGCAGCACGGGCCACACGCAGCCCACCGCGATCACCACGATCTTCATGCCGTCGCCGATCCCGGCGAACAGCATGATCACCGGCACCAGCACCGGCGGAGGCACCGCGCGCAGGAACTCCAGCACCGGCTCGCAGAAGGCGCGCACCTTCCGGTAGGAGCCGATCAGCGTGCCCAGGGCGACGCCCGCCACCGCGGCCAGCGCGTACCCGGACAGCAGCCGCACCAGGCTGGGCACCAGATCCGCCCGCAGCCGTTCGGCGTTCCAGACGTCGGGGAAGGCGGCCAGGACCGTCCTCAGCGGGGGCCGGTAGACGTCGGTGCTGTCCGCCGAGGCGAACCACCAGAGGGCCAGCAGCACCGCGGGCAGCGCCACCACGAACAGCAGCCGCCTCAGCACGCGCGTCGCCACGCTCATACCGCCACCTCCCCACGCACCGACTGGTGCCAGGCCAGCGCACGTCGTTCCACCGTGCGCGCACCCACGTTGATCAGCAGCCCCAGCAGACCGGTCACCACGACGAGCGCGTACATCTCCGGCACCGCCTGCGAGGTCTGGGCGACGGCGATGCGGGCGCCCAGACCGGGCGCGCCGATGACGAGTTCGGCCGTGACCGACAGGACCAGGGCCACCGCGGCGGCCAGCCGCACACCGGTCATCACGTAGGGCAGCGCGGTCGGCCACAGCACGTACCGCACCCGGGCCAGCGGCCCCAGCCCGTAGCTGCGGGCGGTGGCGTCCGCCACCGGGTCGACGTCCCGCACCCCGTAGAGCACCTGGATCAGGACCTGCCAGAAGGCCGCGTACACCACCAGCAGCAGCACCGACCGCAGTTCGGTTCCGTAGAGCAGGACGGCCAGCGGGATCAGGGCCACCGAGGGGATCGGGCGGAGGAACTCCACCGTCGAGGCGGTCGCCTCCCGCAGGTACGGCACCACGGTCAGGAGGATCCCCGCCACCAGGCCGCCGGCCACCGCGAGGGCCAGGCCGACGGCCCAGCCCGTCAGGGTGTCGCCCAGCGCCGTCCAGAAGGCGGGGTCGGACAGCTCCTCGGCGAGGGCCCCGGCGATGGTGCTGACCGGCGGGAAGTACGCCTCCTTGACGATGCCGAGCCGCGGCACCGCCTCGCCGAGGGCGAGGAAGGCCGAGAGCCCGGCCGCGCCGAGAACGAGGTCGACGTGCTTCACGGCAGCAGCGCGTCGAGGTCCGGGGTCTTCGTGTACAGCCCGTCCTTCTCACCGAGGTCGCGGAGCGTCTCGATGGAGGCCCGGTCCGCGTCGGCCGGCCACTTCGGCAGGGTCAGCCCGGGCAGCAGCTTCGGGGGGATCTTCGTGTACGCGGTCAGGATCTCGCGCACCTCCTCCGGGTGGCCGTCGGCGTACGCCAGCGCCTCCTTGGTGGCCGCCGTGAACTTCTCCACCACCTTCGGGTTCTGCTGCGCGTACTGCGCGGAGGTGAAGTACATGGCGACGGTCAGCTTGTCCGACACGTCCACGTAGGAGGAGGAGACCTCCTTCGCGCCCTGGCTCTTCGCCGTGCTCAGCGCGGGCTCCACGGCCATGGCGCCGTCGATCTCCCCGGAGTCCAGGGCGGCCGGCATCTGGTCGAAGGCGATCTCGACGAACTTCACCTTGGAGGGGTCGCCGCCCGCCTCACGCACCGACTCGCGCACGGTGGTGTCGTTGATGTTCTTCAGGGTGTTGACCGCGACCTTCTTGCCCTCGAGCCCCTTGGCGGACGTGATGCCGCTGTCCTCCTTCACCACCAGGGCGCCGAAGTCCTTGCCCTTCTCGCCGGTGGTGGCGACGCCGTTGACCACGGCCTTCACCGGGACGCCGTTGGACTGGGCGATCATCAGCGAGGCCATGTTGGAGAAGCCGAACTGGAACTGGTTGCTGACCACTCCGGGCACGATGGCCGCGCCGCCCTGCGCGGGCGTCATCTCGAGCTCGAGCCCGTGCTTCTTGAAGATGCCCTTCTCCTGCCCCAGGTAGAGGGGCGCGACGTCCACGATCGGGATGACGCCGACCTTGACGGTGGTGACCCCGCCGGCCGAGGAGCCCTTGTCCGACGAGGAGTCGTCGGACGAGCCGCAGGCCGTCACGGTGAGCAGGAGGGCGCCGGTGGCTATACCGGCGAGCAGACGACGCATGGCTACTCCAGAACGGGGCGAAGAAGGGAGGAGGCGGGTGCGATGCTGGGTTCTGCCGCGCGGTGGGGCGCGCTTGCTGCGTGACGGTAGATCGCGGGCCGCCCCAGGTCAATGGATCGGCTGACAGAATTGTTGACAGTTTGGCCGCCGGCTCGTCCCATCAGGGAACACGGCTGCGGACGCGGGCCGGTTCGACACCGCCCGGTGGCCCCGGGACATGCCGGAAGGCCGGTTCCGCGCCGCCGTGGGCGCGCGGAACCGGCCTTCGGAGTGCTGTCAGACCTCTTCGCCGGACCCCGGCGCGGCACCCAGCTCGGACTTCTCGATGCCCTCGGTGATCTCCTTGATCACCGAGAGGTCCTGGCCGGCGTCGATGCCGAACCGCACCAGGACCATCCGCTCCGGGTCCGCCGGGGACGGGAAGGCCAGGGACTCGACGACGCCGTCCGCGCCCTCCTCGGTCACCGCCGACCAGCGGACCCGGTAGCCCTTCTGCCCGGCGACCGTCACCGGGCCGGCGTCGAGCTCCTTGTGCGAGGTGATCGACCCGTAGGTGTCACCGCCGTAGGAGTCCTCCATGTTGGCGGCGATGTCCGCGCGGGCCACCGCCTCGGCGGTGCCCTGCAGCCCCAGGCCCTCGGCGGGCAGCGAGTAGGCGCCGCCCGGGGTGCAGTCCTTGGACGGGGTGCCCGGGCAGGGATACGTCTTGTCGGCCCCCACCTGCGCGCCCGCCTCGTGCGCCGAACCCGTCCAGCCGTCCGGCAGCGGAAGACTGATGCCGTTCGCCGGGTCCGGCACCGGCCCCTCGGTGATCTCCTCCGGGCTCCCGGGCGCCTCCTCCTCACCCGGCGCGCCGTCCTGCGCGCGCGTCTCCCGGGGCTGCGGTCCGGCCCGGTCGTCACCGCGGTCGAGCAGCAGGACGCCCCCGACCGCGCCGCCCGCCACCACCAAGACCGCGGCCACGATCACGGCCACCAGCGCCCCGCGCCGCTTCCGGGGCGGCGGCTGGACGCCGTACGCCGGATAGGCAGGGTAGGCGGGGAACGCCGGTTGCCCCGGCGCCGAGAGGTCGCCCCCGGCCAGGGTGGGATGCGCGGCGATCGCCTGCGCGGAGGAGTCGGCCGCGGGCGGGCCCGGCGGGACGGGGGCGCCGGCCGGCAGCGTGTGCTGCGTCCACGCGCCGCCGTCCCACCACCGCACGCCGCTGGGGCCGTCGGTCGTGTGCCCGGGATCCGGGTACCACCCGGGAGGAATAGCCTGCGTCATGCGTCAAAGGTATGGGGCAACGGTGAAGGAGTCGCGGGAGGGTCGTCGAAGAACCACCCGTGCTCTCAACACCGCCCCGCTGCAACGGGGTTGAAGTCCCCCGCCGTGCGCCGTGTCCCGCGACACGTCCCGCGGAGCGGAGCGTGTGCCCAGCCCCGCGGCGGGCTAGGCTCACAAGGCGCACGTCGTCCGGGTGACCTGGGGAGGGAACGGAAGTGACCGAGGAACGGCCCGGTTCGGCCTTGCTCTGGGAACGTGACGAAGAGGTCGCCGCGATCGAGCGGGCCGTCGACAGCCTGTGCACCGGGCACGCCCCCGCGGGCCGCTTCCTCGTCCTGCGCGGCGAGGCGGGCCTCGGCAAGACCGCCCTGCTGGGCGAGGCCCACCGCATCGCCGAGCTCCGCGGCTGCACCGTCTGGTCGGCGCGCGCCGGGGAGACCCTCCGCTCGGTGCCGTACAACGTGGTGCGCCAGCTCCTTCAGCCCGCGCTGCTCGCCCTGCTCCCCGAGGAGGCCCGCGAGTACCTCGGCGACTGGTTCGACATCGCGGGCCCCGCCCTCGGCATCGCCGAGCCCGGTGGCCGCAACCCGGACCCCGGCTCCGTCTGCGACGGCCTGGTACGGGTCGTGCGCCGGCTCGCGCGCCGCGAGTACCCCTTGGTCCTGCTCGTCGACGACGCGCACTGGGCAGACCTGGAGACCCTGCGGTGGCTCGCCGAGCTGTGCGTGCGCCTGGAGGACACCTCCGTCCTGGTCCTGGTGACCAGCCGCCCCGGCGAGATCAGCGGGGAACGCGCCGAGTACCTCCAGCGCGTCGTCGACGCCGCGGGCGCGGTCACCTCCCTGCGCACCCTCACCCCCGACGCCACCGCCGGCCTCACCCGCGACACCGTCGGACGGCACGCCGACGACCCGTTCTGCCGCGAGGTGTGGGCGGTCACCGGGGGAAACCCGTACGAGACCGTCGAACTGCTCGCCAAGGTCCGCGACGCGGAGATGGAACCCGTCGAGTCCTCCGCCCACGAACTGCGCGACCTCAACCGCGCCGCCCGCGGCGGCGGTCTCGTCTCCCGCCTCGACAAACTCGGCATCGAGGCCACCCGCTTCGCCTGGGCAGCCGCCATCCTCGGCGCCGGCATCACCGTCGACCTGGTGGCCGAACTCGCCACGCTGCGCCCGGCGGTGGCCGTGCGCTGCGCCGGGATCCTGTGCGAGGCCCGCATCCTCACCGCCCCCGACCCGCTCGGCCGGCAGCCCGCCGGCGGAGAGCTGGAGTTCACCCACCCGCTCATCGAGTCCGCCGTCTACAACTCGATACCCGACAGCCTGCGCACCGCCATGCACGGCATCGCCGCCCGGGTCGTCACCGACTCCGGCCGCGGCGCCGCGGCCGCCTCCCGGCACCTGCTGCAGGTCCACCCCGACGACGACGAGGAGGTCGTCGAGCAGCTGCGCGAGGCGGCCCGCGCGCACCTCGCCGTCGGCGCCCCCGCCGCCGCCCGGGCCTGCCTGGAACGCGCGCTGAAGGAGCCGCCGAGCCCGGAGGCCCACCCCCGGGTGCTCTACGAACTGGGCTGCGCCACCCTGCTCACCGCGCCCGCCGTCACCATCGGCCACCTGCGCGACGCGCTCGCCCTGCCGGGGCTGGACGTCTGCGACCGCGTCGACGCCGTGGTCCGGCTCTCCCAGGCACTGCTCCACAACGACCAGGTCGGCGAGGCGATCCGCACCGTGCGGGCGGAGGCCGCACGGCACGAACACGGACCGGCCAGGCTGCGGCTGAAGGCCTGCCAGTTCCTGTGGGAGGGCATCCACGCGGCCGAGGCCGACTCGCCCGACCGCTCCCGGCACCTGGCCGAGCTCGCCTCCGCCTGCACCGGCCGGGACAACGCCGAGCGCGCCCTGCTGATCGTGCACGGCTTCGACGTCATGATGCGCGGCGGCGACGCCGACGAGGTCGTCGCCATCTGCGACCGCGCCCTGGTCAACGGCCGGCTCGCCCCCGGCGTCGGCTGGACGGACAGCGGCTGGGGCTTCGAGCTTCCGCTGATGATCGCCGCCATCTACGCCTACACCGACCGCCTCGACCGCGCCGAGGCGCTCTTCGCCGAGGCGGTCCGCGAGTACGAGACGGCCGGCTGGAGCGGCGGCCACGTCTCGCTCTCCTACGGATACCTCGGCCTCGCGCTGCGCCGCCGCGGCCGCCTGCGGGAGGCGGAGACCACCCTGCGCGAGTCGCTGCGGCTCGCCGACCGGGTGGGACGCCGGCTGCCGCTGCACTGGACCGCGTTCTGCAACCTGGTCGACACCCTGATCGCCCGCGGCCGCCCCGAGGAGGCGATGGAGGTCGCCGAGCGCTACGAGTTCGGCGCGCCCTACCCCTCGACGATCCTGCTGCCCGACGCCCGCTCGATCCGCGGCCGGCTGCTCCTAGCGGTGGGCCGCACCGAGGAGGGCATCGAGGAACTGGAGGCGGCCGGCCGGACGGCCGCCGAACGCGGGCACCGCAACCATCTGGTCGCCCCCTGGGCGGCGGACCTGGCCAGGGCGCTCGCCGACCGGGACCCCGCCCGCGCCGCCGAGCTGGCGGCGACGGTGCGGGCCGGCGCGGAGAGATCGGGCACCTGGACGGCGATCGGCGAGGCGCTGCGCTGCGAGGCCGCCCTCGCTCCCAGGCACCGGGCCCTCGAACTGGCGGGGCGGGCGGCCAAGATGCTCGAGGACTCCCCGTGCCAGTACGAACACGCCGCGGCGCGCGTGGAGTACGGGGAGCTGGCGGAGTCCGTCGCCGAACTCCGCCGCGGCCTGGACCTCGCCGACGCCTGCGGCGCCGACGCGGTGGCGCGCCGCGCCCGCGCGGCCCTGCGCAGGCTGGGCGCCTTCGACTGACCCGCTGCGGCTCCCGGCCGCGCGCCCGGACGCGGGCACCCGGGCGGCGGACGCCGGAGTACCGGCACCCGGGCGGCGGACGCCGGAGTACCGGCACCCGGGCGGCGGACGCCGGAGTACCGGCACCAGGGTGTTCGGGGCGCGGGCACCCGGACGTGCGGAGTGCGGGAGCCGGGCGTACGGGGCGCGGGCACCCGGACGTGCGGAGTGCGGGAGCCGGGCGTACGGGGCGCGGGCACCCGGACGTGCGGAGCGCGGGAACCGGGCGGCGGACGCCGGGGCGTGGCGGCGGTGGGCCGCGCCGCACCCGCCGTCAGATGTCGCCGTCCTCCGCCAGGACCCGCTGGGCCACCGCGAAGGCGGAGTTGGCGGCCGGGACGCCCAGGTACACGCCGGCCTGCAGCAGCACCGCGCCGATCTCGTCGACGGAGAGCCCGTTGCGCCGGGCCGCCCGCACGTGCATCGCCAGCTCGTCCAGGTGACCGTGCGCCACCAGGGCGGTCAGCGTCACCAGGGACCGCTCGCGGCGCGTCAGCGTGGGATCGGTCCAGATCTCGCCCCAGGCGTAGCGGGAGATGAAGTCCTGGAAGCGCGCGGTGAACGGCGTCTGCCGGGCCTGCGCCCGGTCCACGTGGGCGTCGCCCAGCACCTCCCGGCGTACCGCGACACCCCGCTCCGCGAACCCCGTGAAGTGCCCTCGCAGCGCGGCCAGCACGGCCTCGGGACGCTCCGCCGGCGCCAGGTGCGAGGCGCCGGGGATCTCGGTCAGCGACGCCCCGGGGACCGCGTCCGCGATCTCCCGCAGATGGGCCGGCGGGGTCGCCGGGTCCTCACGGCCCGCGACCAGCAGCGTGGGCGTGCGCACCTCGGCGAGACGCTCGCGCAGGTCGAAGGCGGCCAGCGCGTCGCAGCACGCCGCGTAGGCGTCCGGGTCGGCCGCGCGGTGGTCGTCCACCAGCCGCTCCACCGTGAAGCCCGAGGTGAACCAACGCGCGTCGGCCGAGCCCGCCAGTTCCCGCATCGCGGCGGGACCGCCCGCCCGGACCGCCGCCGCGCGTTCCTCCCAGGGCCGCGCCCCGTTGAAGTGCGCCGAGGAGCAGAGCACGGCCAGCGAGGAGACGCGCTCCGGATGGTGCACCGCCAGGTGCAGCCCGACCGCGCCCCCCAACGACACGCCGGCGTAGGCGAATTGCTCCAGGCCCAGCTCGTCGGCGAGCTCCAGCACCAGGTCGGCGAGGTCGCCCACCGTCGCTCCGGGACCGATCAGCCCGGCCGGGGAGCCGCCGTGCCCGGGCAGGTCGAAGCGGATCACCCGGTGGTTCACGGCCAGTTCGGGCGCGAGCGCGTCCCACAGGGCCAGCGAGGTGCCCAGCGAGGGACCCAGCAGCAGCGGACCGGCCGAAGTGGGGCCCTCGGCGCGGTGGTTCAGCGTCTTGTTCGTCAACGTCGCTCCAGTGCACGGTCGGTGAGGGCGGCGGCGCTGCCCGTGTAGTCGGCGGGGTCGGTGAGCGACTCCAGGTCGAGGCCCTCGAGGTCCGGCTCCGCCCGCAGCACCTCGAGCAGCGGCAGCCCTTCCGCGTAGGCGCGGCGCGCGGCGGCGGTGAGCAGTTCCTTGGCCCGGGCGCGCCCCAGCACCGGCGCCAGCGCCACGGAGAGCCGCTCGGAGACGATCAGGCCGTGGGTCGCCCCCAGATGGGCGCGCATCGCCGCGGCGTCCACCCGCAGCCCCTCGGTGAGTTCGGCGGCCTGCTCGGCCGCCGAGCCCGCCGCCCGCAGCAGGTCCCGCAGCGGCTCCCACTCGGCGTGCCAGGCGCCCGCCGGGCGTTCGTCCTCGGCGGCCATCGAGCCGAACAGCGTCGCCGCCAGCTGGGGGGCGCGGCGGGCCGCGGCGGCGATCAGGGTGGAGCGGACCGGGTTGGCCTTGTGCGGCATGGCGGAGGACCCGCCGCCGCTCGCTTCGGCGAGCTCCGCGATCTCGGTGCGGGCCAGCGTCAGGACGTCGGCGGCCATCTTGCCCAGGGCCCCGGCGGTGAACGCCAGCGCCCCGGCGAGGTCGGCGACCGGGGTGCGCAGCGTGTGCCAGGGCAGCGACGGCTCCGCGAGCTCCAGCTCGCGGGCGTAGGCGGCCACCAGCGGCAGCGGGTCGTCCGCCCCGTAGGCGCCGAACGCGGCCAAGGTGCCCGCCGCCCCGCCCAGTTGCACCGGCAGTGCGCCACGGACGGCGCTCAGCCGGTCCCGGGCGTCGAGCACCAGGGAGCGCCACCCGGCGGCCTTCAGCCCGAAGGTGGTGGGCACCGCGTGCTGGGTCAGGGTCCGCCCCGGCATCGGCGTGTCGCGGTGTGCGGCGGCCAGCCGGGCCAGCGCGCCCTCGGTGCGGTCCAGGTCGGCCAGGACCAGGTCCAGGGTACGGGCGGCCACCAGCATGGTGGCGGTGTCCATGATGTCCTGGCTGGTGGCTCCCCGGTGCACGTACGGGCCGTGCGCAGGGCCGACGGCCGCCGTGAGGTCGGCCGCCAGCGGGATCACCGGGTTGCCGCCGGCCGCGGCCCGTCGGGCCAGCGAGAGCAGGTCGAAGCGGTCCGGGACGGCGGCGTCGGTCACCGCGGCGGCGGCCTCGGCAGGCGCCAGGCCCAGCGAGGCCTGGGCGCGGGTCAGCGCGGCCTCGGCGTCCAGCAGCGCCGCCAGGATGGCGGTGTCGCCGGTGGCCCCGGCCACCGGGGAGCCGGCGCGCCCCGGGGAGAGCAGACCGGCCTCGGACTGTGGGAGCTGTGGGAGGTGGGACGGCGATGTCACTGGAACTCCAGGAAGACCGTTTCGTTCTCGCCCTGCAGGTGGATGTCGAAACGGTACGTCGCGGGCGACTGCTCGGTGGCGATCAGCGTGCGGCGCCGGTCCCCGGCCACCTGCCGGAGCACCGGGTCGGCCGCCAGCGCGGCGTCGTCGCCCGGCAGGTAGATCCGGGTGAACAGGTGCATCAGCAGCCCGCGGGCGAACACGCAGACGGCGATGTACGGGGCGTTGCCGCCGCGCGCGCCGGGACGCAGCGTGCGGGCCACCCAGTGGCCGTCGGCGTCCGTCTGGATGCGGCCGAAGCCGGTGAACTCCAGGCCGTTGCGGCCGACGAAGCCGCCCGAGGCCGGATCACGGCGCATCGAGCCGGTGGCCGCGGGCACCGAGCCGTCGGGGCCGGGACCCCAGATCTCCAGGAGCGCGTCCGGCAGCGGAGAGCCCTCGCCGTCGTACACGTGGCCGTGGACGGTGACCGTGTCGGGGTGGCCCAGCGGCGCGACCTCGGGGCCGCCGGGGAAGGGCAGGGCGTAGCCGTAGAACGGGCCGACCGTGTGGGACGGGGTGGGCAGCACCGTCTCGGGGCGGCTGGGGTCGATCTTCGTCATGGCGGTCAGCGTCCTTCTTCCATCCAGGTGGCGCTAGGGCCGTCGAGCACGATGTCCCAGCGGTAGCCGAGGGAGAACTCCGGCACCGACAGGTCGTGGTCGTAGGTCGCGATCAGCCGCTGCCGCGCCGCGTCGTCGGTGACCGACTGCAGGATCGGGTCGTAGGGGAACAGCGGGTCGTTCGGGAAGTACATCTGGGTGACCAGGCGCTGGGTGAACGACCGGCCGAACACCGAGAAGTGGATGTGCGCGGGGCGCCAGGCGTTGGTGTGGTTGCGCCACGGGTAGGGGCCTGGCTGGATCGTCGTGAACCGGTAGAAGCCGTCGCCGTCGGTGATGGTGCGGCCGGCGCCGGTGAAGTGGGGGTCCAGCGGGGCGTCGTGCTGCTCGCGCTGGTGGGCGTAGCGGCCGGCCGAGTTGGCCTGCCAGATCTCGACCAGCTGGCCGCGGACCGGGCGGCCGTCACGGTCGAGCAGACGGCCCTCGACGGTGATGCGCTCACCGATCGGCTCGCCGCGGTGCTGACGGGTGAGGTCGTTGTCGATCTCCGTGATGTCCCGCTCGCCCCAGGCGGGGGAGGAGAGCTCCACCAGCTCGGGGTCCTTGGTGACGTCGATGTTCACCGGCGGCCGCTTCGGGTGGCGCAGCACCGAGGAGCGGTACGGGGCGTAACCGCGGTCGGGGTGGTGCTCCACCGGAGCGCCGCCGGCGACGCGCTGCTCGTAGGCCTCGCGCTCGGCGGCGATCTCCGCGTCGATGTCGTGCTGGGTGAGGGCCATGGTGGCGGCGACCTCCTTCGGTCGGGCGGCCTTCGTGCGGTCGGCCTGCGTGAGGGCGGGGCGCGGGCCGAAGAGGCCGGCACTCCCCTTCGGACCACGCCTGCCGCAGTCATGACCCCGGGGAGGTCGATTTACTCAGGACACTGACTAATTCCTCGGGGCTGGTCCACGCTTTCATCGGCTCTGCCCGGGCGTCAAGGGACAACCATCCCACCTGCGGAATTCAACGCCGCAGCGAGGTGGGCCCGGAACGGGCGGAAAGGCAGGTCACCGGGTATCGTTCCGTGTACCGATCACCTCGCACCCAGGGAGAGCGCATGGCCGCGGTGGACCTGACCACCCATCCCGGGCACCTCGCCCGGCGGCTGCAGCAGGCCCACACCCTGCTGTGGAACGCGATGGTGTCCGAGGAGATCACCTCGCCCCAGTTCGCCGTCATGAACGCCGTCACGGCCGAGCCCGGCCTCGACCAGCGCACGGTGGGGGAGCGGGTCTCGCTGGACCGCTCCACGGTCGCCGAGGTGGTCGGGCGGCTCATCCGGCGCGAGCTGCTGGACAAGGTCCGCGACCCCGAGGACGGGCGCCGCTACCTGCTGCGCCTGACCGAGGAGGGCGAACGCGTCCACCGCCGGCTCACGCTCCGCGCGGCCCGGATGAACCAGGTGCTCCTCGCCCCGCTGAGCTCCGAGGAACAGGGCGTCTTCGTCGACCTCATCCGTCGCGTCTCGGAGGCCGCCGAGGAACTCCGGCAGCCGGTCCAGGCGCCGCCGCGGCCCCTGTAGGGCCCCACCGCGCCTCGCCTCGCGGCGCGCGTCCCGCGGTTCCGGCCGAGCGGGACCCTGGCCCACCCCGCTGTGGACCGTGTGCGGAGGCGGCGCGAGGTTGCGCCGCTCACCGGACGTCGCCCTCCGGCATGTCGTCGCCCCAGGCGGCGAGCCGCTTCTCGACCGTGCCGCGGCCGTCCAGGGCGTGCCGCGTGAGGGCATCGCCTTCGTGGGCCAGGACCGCCGCCTCCTGCACGCACGGGGCGAGGCCCGTGCGGCCGGCCCGGGGCCTCGATCGCGTAGGGCTCCGATCAGAGGAAGGCGCGACGCGGCCACCGGGGCGTTCCGGACATGTCGGCCGCGCACCAACGGCCAATTCGGTCCCAGGTGTTGACGCTCGCGACCGCGCTCCGTAGCTTCCCTCGCGGAAACTTTCGCGTAATTCTCGAAAGTTTCGAACCAGGCGTTCCCGCGTCGCACCGGCATCGGGCGCGGGGCGCGCAGTCGCGCATCGTGAGGGAGCCCCCCATGTCGTCCTCGACCCCGTTCCGCGATAGACGCAACCGGGCCGCCTCCCGGCTCCGGCTGCAGGAGCGCGCCGGCTCCCTGCTCCGCACCGCCGCGGTGGCCTCGGTGGCCGTCGTGGTGACCGTCACCGCCACCGCCACCGGCGCGCCCGGCGAGAGCCAGGCCGGCGGCCGGACCCCCGGGATCGGCCCGGGCGGCGCCCACTGGGTCGACACCTGGGCGTCCATGCCGCAGCTCACCGAGCCGAACAACATGCCGCCCGCGCCCTTCACGGACGGCGAGTCGGTCCTGGACGACAGCACCCTGCGCCAGACCATCCGCACGACCGTGGCCGGCGACAAGCTCCGCCTGCGCTTCTCCAACGCGTTCGGCGGGGCCGAACTCCCCCTGACCCGCGTCTCCGTGGCCCTTCCGGCCGACGGCGCCGCGGGGGCCCCGGGGATCGAGCCCGGAACCTCCCGGCAGGTCACCTTCGGCGGACGGACCTCGACCGTGGTGCCGATGGGCGCCCAGACGGTCTCCGACCCCGTGGACATGAAGGTCCCGGCCGGGACCAACCTGACCGTCACGGTGTACCTGGCCGACGGACAGGCGTCCTCGTCGGTGACCTCCCACCCCGGCTCCCGCACCTCCTCGCACCTCGTCAAGGGCGACCACACCACCGACGCCGACCTGCCCGGCGCCACCCGCACCGACCACTGGTACTTCCTGAGCGGCGCGGAGACCTGGACCGACGAGCCGCGCGCCGCCGGACTCGTGGTGATCGGCGACTCGCTCAGCGACGGCCGCGGTTCCACCACCAACGGCAACGACCGCTGGCCCGACCAGCTGCACAAGCGGCTGCTGCGCTCTCCCGCCACCGACGACGTGGCCGTCCTCAACGAGGCGGCGGGCGGCAACCGCGTCCTGCACGACGGACTCGGTCCCAACGTGCTCGCCCGCCTGGACCGCGACCTCCTCGCCCGCACCGGGGTGAAGTGGGCGCTGGTCTTCGAGGGCGTCAACGACCTGGGCACCGCGGAGGCCACCGAGGCGGCCCAGCGCGCCACCGCGGACGACCTGATCGCCGCGTACCGCCAGATCGTCGAGCGCGCCCACGCCAAGGGGATCGCCGTGTACGGCGCCACCCTCACGCCCATCGGCGGCAACGAGGCGTACGACGACCCGGACGGCCACCGCGAGCGGGCCAGGCAGCGCGTCAACGAGTGGATCCGCCACAGCGGCGTGTTCGACGCGGTGGTCGACCTCGACCGCGCGGTCCGCGACCCGCAGGCGCCCACCAAGCTGCTGCCCGCCTACGACACCGGCGACCACCTGCACCTCAACCCGACCGGCTACAAGGCGATGGCGGACGCGGTGCCCACCCGCCTGCTGCGCTGACCGGCCCCGGCCGCGCCCGGCCCTCACCGCTCGGCCAGCACCACCCACACCTGACCGTCCGCCGTGTTCACGGCGCCGCCGTCCTCGGTGGTGAAACGGGTACCGTCGGCCGCGGTCGGCCGCTGCCAGCGCACCGGCCAGACCTTCCCGTCCCGCAGCAGGTCGGCACTGCCGGAGCCCACCGTCTCGCTGAACGGCGTGGTGTTGCCCCCGCGGTCCCGGAAACGGGACTGGCGCACCGTCACGTACTGGACGACCACGGTCGGCGGGGCCAGTTGACGTCCGCCGTCGGTGGTGGGACGGCCGTCGGTCTCCACCAGCCAGCCGTGCCGCTCCGCGGACCAGGTGAAGGCGAACCGGGCCGAAGGAAAGCGCACCGTCCGCCGTTCCTCCCTCGTGCCGCCCGCCGGGGCCGGGCCCTCGTGGAAGCCCGCCGCGGCCAGCGCCGCCGCACCGGCGGGCGACTTCACCAGGCGCCCGGGCCGCAGGTAGAGGTTGTGCGGGGCGGGATGCTCGTCGCCCCGGTACCAGGCGTCCGGGTGGCGCCCGGGGGTCTCCGCACGCAGCGGCGCGGCCTCGATGAGCGGCCGCAGCCGGCTCTGCGAGCCGGAGTAGGCGAGCACCGGCTCGTCGAACTCACGCAGCAGCCGCAGATCGGTCTCCCGGGCGCTGCGCACCGGGCCCACCGCCGTGGGGAAGGTGGTGGAGTAGAGGGCCATCAGCCGGCTGAGGCCCGCCTCGACCTGCTCCGTGTAGATCACGTCGGCCTGCGCCAGTCCGGTCTGCGGCCTCGCCGGGAGCACGTTGTCGATCTTGACGGCCAGTACGCCGGAGGCCGCTTTCGGGGTGGGGGAGGGGTCGGTGTCGTCCTGGCCGCCCGGGCTGGTGCATCCGCCCGTCAGGGCGAGAGCGGTGATCGCGGCCGTGAGCACCGTTCTCGTCCCGACGGCGCGACCACCCGCTCCGCCGCGCCGCCCCGACCGCGACCGCGGTCGTACCCGTGCCCCCACCCGCTGCCGCCGCCACTTCCGCAGTCCCACGCCCACTGCCTACCGCCCGCCGATCCGTCGGTCTCTCAGGGTGCACCGGTCCGTGGTGCCCTACCCTGCCGTGCCCTCCACCGCACCTCCGGCGGCCGAACCGTGCCGGTTCGGCCGGTTTCGCGTAGGCCGTCCGGGTACCCGTCGCACGGACAGGAGCATGCGGAAGCAGGGAGTCCGACGCGATGAAGGCAGTGACCTGGCAGGGCAAGCGGGACGTCCGGGTGGAGACCGTCCCCGATCCGAGCATCGAGGAACCCACGGACGCGGTCATCCGGATCACCTCGTCCGGACTGTGCGGCTCCGACCTCCACCTCTACGAGGTCCTCACCCCGTTCATGACCCCCGGTGACATCCTCGGCCACGAGCCCATGGGCATCGTCGAGGAGGTCGGATCGGAGGTCACCAACCTGATGCCGGGGGACCGCGTGGTGGTGCCCTTCCAGATCTCCTGCGGCAGCTGCTGGATGTGCGGCCAGGGCCTCTACACCCAGTGCGAGACCACGCAGGTGACCGGCGAGGGCATGGGCGCCCAGCTCTTCGGCTACACCCGCCTCTACGGCGCCGTCCCCGGCGCGCAGGCCGAGTACCTGCGTGTGCCGCAGGCCCACTTCGGGCCGATCAAGGTGCCGGAGGGCCCGGCGGACGACCGGTTCCTCTACCTCTCCGACGTGCTGCCCACCGCCTGGCAGGCCGTCCAGTACGCCTCCGTCCCCAAGGGCGGCACCCTCGCCGTCCTCGGCCTCGGACCGATCGGCGACATGGCCTGCCGCATCGCCCTGCACCAGGGCGCGGAGCGCGTCATCGGCGTCGACCTGGTCGGCGACCGCCTGCGCCGGGCCCGCGAGCGCGGGGTGGAGACCTTCGACCTGCGCGACTTCGACAGCGAGAAGGAACTGGTCGCCGCGATCCGTGACGTCACCGGCGGTCGCGGCCCCGACTCGGTGGTCGACGCGGTGGGAACCGAGGCGCACGGCAGCGCCGTCGCCCGCCTCGCGCAGAACGCCACCGCGCTGCTGCCCAACAAGATCAGCGGCCCGCTCGCCGAACGGTTCAGCATCGACCGCCTGGCGGCGCTGTACACCGCCATCGAACTGGTGCGGCGCGGCGGCACCATCTCGCTCTCCGGCGTCTACGGCGGCATGGCCGACCCCATGCCGATGCTCACCCTCTTCGACAAGCAGATCCAGCTGCGGATGGGCCAGGCCAACGTCCGGCGCTGGACCGACGACATCCTGCCGCTGCTCACCGACGAGGACCCGCTGGGCGTCGACGACTTCGCCACCCACCACGTCCCGCTCTCCGCGGTGCCGGAGGCGTACGACATGTTCCAGAAGAAGCGGGACGGCGCGGTCAAGGTCGTCATCAACCCTTGACGCCCAGCACCTCCGCGAGGTCGTAGCGCACCGGCTCCTCCAACTGGGCGAAGGTGCAGCTCTCCGGGGTGCGGTCCGGCCTCCACCGGCGGAAACGCGCGGTGTGCCGGAACCGCGCCCCGTTCTCCATGTGGTCGTACGCCACCTCCACGACCAGATCGGGCCGCAGGGGCACCCACGAGAGGTCCTTCTTCCCCGACCAGCGGCTCGGCGCCCCCGGCAGCCGGGCGCTCTCGTGCGCCGCCGCGTCCCCCCATGCCGCCCAGGGGTGCCCGGAGACGTCGTCCAGCCGCAGTGGCTCCAGCTCCTCCACCAGCTCCGCCCGGCGCTTCATGGTGAACGCCGCGCACACCCCCACGTGCTGCAGCACCCCCTGGTCGTCGTGGAGCCCCAGCAGCAGGGAGCCCACCACCGGACCGCTCTTGTGCAGCCGGTAGCCGGCCACCACCACGTCCGCGGTCCGCTCGTGCTTGATCTTGAACATGGCGCGCTCGTCCGGCAGGTAGCGCAGCGTCGGCGGCTTGGCCACCACCCCGTCCAGACCCGCCCCCTCGAACTGCTCGAACCACCGCCGCGCCACCTCGACGTCCCCGGTCGCGGGGGCCAGGTGCACCGGCGGGTCGACGTCGCGCAGCATCCGCTCCAGCAGGGCCCGGCGCTCCGTGAGGGGACGGCCGGTCAGGGACTCGTCGTCCAGCGCCAGCAGGTCGAAGGCGACGAACGAGGCCGGGGTGCGCTCCGCCAGGGTGCGGACCCGGGAGTCCGCCGGATGGATGCGCTCGGTCAGCGCGTCGAAGTCCAGCCGCCCGCCGCGGGCGACGACGATCTCCCCGTCCACCACGCACCGCTCGGGCAGCCGCTCCCGCAGCGCGGTCACCAGCTCCGGGAAGTAGCGGGTGAGCGGCTTGGTGGTGCGGCTGGCGAGTTCCACCTCCTCGCCGTCGCGGAACACGATCGCGCGGAAGCCGTCCCACTTGGCCTCGTAGTGCATCCCCTCGGGGATCTTCGCCACCGACTTGGCGAGCATCGGCTTCACGGGCGGCATCACCGGCAGGTCCATGGGGCCGATTCTGCGTGTGCGCGCCGCCCGGGGCACGCCTACCGTGGCACACATGGGTGACGACGCCGTGGAACTGGACGCCGGAGGACGGAAGGTGCGCCTGTCCCACCCGGACAAGGTGCTCTTCCCGGAGAAGGGCCATACCAAGCGGGACGTGGCGGAGTACTACCTCGCCGTCGGACCGGGCGTCCTGCGCGCACTGCGCGAGCGGCCCACCACCCTGCAGCGCTTCCCCGACGGCGTCGAGGGGGAGTGGTTCTTCCAGAAGCGCGTCCCCAAGAACCATCCCGACTGGATCCCCACCGCCCACATCACCTTCCCCAGCGGCCGCAGCGCCGACGAGATGTGCCCCACCGAGATCGCCGCGGTGATCTGGGCCGTGCAGTTCAACACCCTGACCTTCCACCCCTGGCCGGTCCGCGGGACGGACGTCGACCGGCCGGACGAACTGCGCCTGGACCTCGACCCGCAGCCCGGCACCGGGTACACGGAGGCGGTCACCGCGGCCCACGCGCTGCGCCAGGTCCTGGAGGAGTACGGGCTGCGCGGCTGGCCGAAGACCTCCGGAGGGCGCGGCATCCACGTGTTCGTGCCGATCGAGCCGCGGTGGACCTTCACCGAGGTGCGGCGTGCGGCGATCGCCGCCGGTCGGGAGCTGGAGCGGCGGATGCCGGAGCAGGTCACCACCCGGTGGTGGAAGGAGGAGCGCGGCGAGAAGATCTTCGTCGACTACAACCAGACCGCGCGTGACCGGACCATCGCCTCCGCCTACTCCGTCCGGCCCCGGCCGCACGCCCCCGTCTCGGCGCCGCTGCGCTGGGAGGAGGTGGGGGAGGCCCGGCCCGAGGACTTCGACATCCGGACCATGGCCGCCCGGTACGCCGAGGTGGGCGACGTGCACGCGGACATGGAGGACCACGCCTTCTCCCTGGAGCCACTGCTGGAGCTGGCGCGGCGCGACGAGGCCGAGCACGGGCTCGGCGACCTGCCCTACCCGCCGGACCATCCGAAGATGCCCGGCGAGCCGAAGCGGGTGCAGCCCAGCCGGGCCCGGAAGGCCTGAGTGGGGGCCCGCCGGCCGCCGCGGGCACGCCGTTCGCTGCCTGCCCGTTCGCTGCCGGCCCGGCTGCCTCTGCCCTGGACGCACCTGGCAGCGGTACCTGGCCGTCGGCTTGTGCACGATGGGGCGAGCCGCTCGCCGCGGAGGCACCGCCCCTGCGCCCGCCACCCCAAGGACTTCGTCCAGGGGGTCCCCCATCGCCCCCTGGCGGCCCAGCCGACCGCAGGCGCGGCAGGCATGGCAGGCGCGGCAGCCGCCCGGCCGAGGCGTCGTCGGCGGACGGCGCCGGAGCCGAGGCGCCCCCGCTCACCCCCGGGGCGGCTCCGGACGCAGCACCGCGAAGCGGGCGCCGTGCGGGTCCGCGAGGCGGGCCATCCGGCCGACGCCCTCGACGTCGACCGGACCGAGGTCCACCGAGCCGCCCCGCTCACGGGCACGGCCGGTCACCGCGTCGACGTCCGTCACCGCGAAGTAGGGCAGCCAGTGCGTGCCGCCCTCCGCCGGGTCGTCCGCCGAGCCGACCAGACCCCCGAACGTCGCGTCCTCCCCGACGCCCGCCGGGTTGACAGCGGTGTAGACGCCGCCCGGGAAGGAGACGGAGGAGGTCTCCCAGCCGAGCGCCGAGTGGTAGAAGCCCGCCGCCCCCGCCACGTCCGTGGTGTGCAGTTCCACCCAGCACAGGGCCCCGGCCTCGCCGGTGACCTCGAGCCCGGTCAGCGTTCCCGCGTGCCACACGCCGAACGACGCCCCCATCGGGTCGGCGAAGATCGCCATGCGGCCCTTGTCCATGACGTCGTCCGGCTCCATCAGCACGGACCCCTTGGCCCCGCGGACCGCCCGCGCGGTGGCGTCCACGTCGTCGGAGCCGAAGTAGACCGTCCACGCGCCGGAGGCGTCACGGGTCTCCATGCCGCCCGCCACCGTCCGGCCGCCCGAGGTGAAGAACCCGTAGCCCCCGGCGTCCGGGCCGGCCGAGCCGAACTGCCAGCCGAAGAGGCCGCCGTAGAAGGTCATCGCCACGTTGATGTCGGGCGTCCCCAGATCGACCCAGTTGGGGGAGCCGGGGACGAAGGCGGTGGTCAGCATCGTTGCCTCACGATCGTCAGGGGTGCGCGGAGCGCGGCGCGCGCGCCGCGGGTACCGCCGAGTGTGCACCGCGCACCCCCGCCGACCGTGGAGTCACGGCCGCTCCAGGTCCTCCCGGGTGACCTCGGTCAGCTCGCCGTCGGCCATCAGCCACCGGGTGACGCCGATCGAGTCGAGGAACGGCAGGTCGTGACTGGCCACCAGCAGCGCCCCCCGGTACCCCTCCAGCGCCCGGGTCAGCTGCCGCACGCTCGCCATGTCCAGGTTGTTGGTGGGCTCGTCGAGCATCAGCAGCTGCGGCGCCGGCTCCGCCAGCATCAGCGCGGCCAGCGCCGCCCGGAAGCACTCGCCGCCGGACAGCGACCCGGCGAGCTGCTCCGCCCGCGCCCCGCGGAACAGGAACCGGGCGAGCCGCGCCCGCACCTCGTTGACGGTGGCGCCGGGCGCGAACCGCGCCACGTTGCCCGCGACCGACAGCTCCTCGTCGAGGATGTCCAGCCGCTGCGGCAGGAAGCGGGCCGGCACGTGCGTGACCGCCGCGCCCTCCACCGGCGCCAGCTCGCCCGCCAGGGTCCGCAACAGCGTGGTCTTGCCGGAACCGTTGCGGCCGACCAGAGCGACGCGCTCGGGCCCCCGCACCTCGAACACGCCGTCCAGGGACGCCCCGTGGACCACCCGCAGGTCCTCAAGGGTGAACACGGTCCGGCCCGGCGGGACGGCCGTGGCGGGAAGGTCGACGCGGATCTCGTCGTCCTCACGCAGGGCGAGCTCCGCCTCGTCCAGCCGCTCCCTGGCCCCGGCGAGGCGTTCCTGGTGCATCGCCCGATGCTTGCCGGCCGACTGCTCGGCCGCGTTCTTGCGCAGCCCCATCACGATCTTCGGCTCGCGCTTCTGCTCGTTCATCTTCTGGCCGTACTTCTTACGCTTGGCCAACTTGGTCTGCGCCTCGACCAGTTCACGCTTCTGGCGGCGCACGTCCGCCTCGGCGGCGCGCACCGTGCGCTGGGCGGCCTCCTGCTCGGCGGCCAGCGCCTCCTCGTAGGCGGTGAGGTTGCCGCCGTACCAGGTGACCTCGCCGGCGCGCAGATCGGCGATCCGGTCGGTCAGCTCCAGCAGTTCGCGGTCGTGACTGACCATGACCACGACGCGGGAACCGCCGCCCCAGCCCGCCACGGTGTCGTAGAGCCGGCGGCGCGCGAAGACGTCCAGGTTGTTGGTGGGCTCGTCCAGCAGCAGCACGTCGGGGCGGCGCAGCAGCAGCGCGGTGAGCCGCAGCAGCACCGACTCGCCGCCGGACAGCTCGCCGACGGCGCGGTCCAGGCCCAGGTGGCTTAGGCCGAGTTCACCCAGGGTGGCCAGGGCGCGCTCCTCGACGTCCCAGTCGTCGCCGACGGTCTCGAAGTGCTCCTCGGAGACGTCGCCGGACTCGATGGCGTGCAGCGCGGCGCGCTTGGCCTCGATGCCCAGCGCCTGGTCGACACGGAGCGAGGTGTCGAGCGTGACGTTCTGCGGGAGGTAGCCGAGCTCGCCGGTCACCCGGAGGAACCCGTCGGTCGGGATGAGCTCCCCGGCGATCAGTTTCAGCAGGGTGGACTTCCCGGCGCCGTTGACGCCGACCAGTCCCGTGCGGCCGGCGGTGAAGGAGACGTCCAGCTCCTCCAGGACCGGGGTGCCGTCCGGCCAGGCGAAGGACAGGGACGCTGCGGTGACGGAAGGTGCGGAGGTGGTTGACACGTGGCCTCGCGGTGGTGTGATGCGGTCGGGTGATCGCGTATCGAGACACCGTGCCGAGGCCGGGAGAGAGAAAAGGCCCTGCAGGCGGAGGACGGCTCATGGCGTCCGAGGTCGCACACGCGACGCGAACAGCCCCGGGGTACACGGGGGTGCGGCGCGGTGTCTCATGACCTCAGACGAGCAACGTCCTTCTCCGATCGACGGCAGCAGAAGCACCCCCAGGGTACCCGGACCGCCCGACGCGGGGCGAGTCGTTTTCGCCCGGCCCCCTCAGAGCACGTCGCGCATCAGCTCGGCCAGGTCCTCGTCGAGGTCCAGGTGCAGGTGCTCACAGCCGAACGGCACCACCGCGGCGGAGGCGGCGAGGAACCGGCGCAGCTCGTCGGTCGCCACGTGCACCACCGCGGCGCCCTCGGGGGAGTGGAACTCCAGCGCCGTACGCCCCTCCGCGTAGGGCAGCACCCGCACGTCCCCCAGACCGTGCGCGTCACGCAGCCCCTCGGTCAGCAGCTCCCGGGCGAACGTCCAGCACACCTCCACCCCCTCCAGGGTGGCAGGGCCGGGGAAGGTCATCCGCACCGCTAACGGGTCGTCGGTGTCGTAGTGCAGCGTCGACGGGATCACCGTCATCCGCGGAACCGCGGCGACGAGACGGGCCTGAACCGGGTGCTCGATGACGGTGGACAAGACGGCTGCTCCCCTGGAAGTCGACTGACCGGACGCCGGGCTGGTCGGACCCGCGCAATGGAACAGAGGCCGGACGGCGGAAATCCGTACACCCCCGCCACGTGACCTGCGTCACCGAGGCCATTCCCCCCGCCACCATTCCCCCACGGCATCTCCAGGACTCGTCCCCCGCATCGGCGTTCCCATGCGCCCTGCGCCGTCGCGCCGTCCGGTCTCCGCCGCATGGCGCCCCCTCCATGACCGTACGGAACATGGGTATCCGACCTGTCTCCGCAGATTCCCGACATGCCGACATGAAGGAGTGCGTGACCATGCCCCGTGGTTCCAGCCCCAAGCGGGAGAGGCAGTACGAACACATCAAGGAGAGCGAGAAGTCCCGCGGCGCCTCCACCGACCGCGCCGAGGAGATCGCCGCACGCACGGTCAACAAGGAACGCGCCCGCTCCGGCGAGTCGAGGACCGCGAGCCGCACCTCCACCCAGGACATGTCGTCCGGCAAACGGGGAGGACAGCGCTCCGGCAGCGGCTCGCAGGGGCCGACGTACGACCAGCTCTACCAGGAGGCGCGGAAGGAGAACGTCCAGGGCCGCTCCGACATGAACAAGGAGCAGCTGCGCAAGGCCCTGGGCAAGTGACCGCCGAGGGGCCGTAGTCTCTTCGGCCGTGACCGACACCCAGGCCGTCACCGCGGCCACCGCAGGAGTTCCCGAGGGCTGGCCCACCACCGAGGAGGCCGCCCTGGCCGTCCAGGAGGAGCTGCGCGCGCGGCTCCTCCTGGACGAGGAGGGCCCGCCCCCGGGAACCGGCCCCGTCACCGGCGTCGACGTGGCCTACGACGACGGGCGCGGGGTGGTCGCGGCCGCCGCGGTCACCCTGGACGCGGCCACCCTCGAGGTGACCGGCCGCGCCGTCGCCGTCGGGCCGGTCCCCTTCCCCTACGTCCCCGGGCTGCTCGCCTTCCGCGAGGTCCCCGCCGTCCTGGCCGCCCTGGAAGCCCTCCCCGGCCCGCCCGGCCTGGTGGTCTGCGACGGCTACGGCCTCGCCCACCCCCGGCGCTTCGGCCTCGCCTGCCACGTGGGGGTGCTCACCGGACTGCCCGCCGTCGGCGTCGCCAAGAACCCCTTCGTCCTCGCCGCCGACCCGCCCGGCCCCGGCCGCGGCGACCACACCCCGCTGCGCCTGGACGGGGAGGAGGTCGGCCGGGCGCTGCGCACCCGCGCGGGCGTGAAGCCGGTCTTCGTCTCGGCCGGCCACCGGATCTCCCTGGACGACGCCTGCGCCCACACCCTGGCGCTGACCCCCCGCTACCGCCTGCCCGAGACCACCCGGCACGCCGACGCCCTGTGCCGCAGGGCGCTCAGGGAGGCCCTGGCGCGGCCGTGACCGCCTCCGGGAACCGCTGCACGACCGGCATCCGACTGAGCGCTTGCTTTCCAGGCTCTTGTGCGGTGCCCCCCGCCTTCGTAGCATCACCGGTGTTACATCAGTTGTGTCACATGCGGGCCGGGGTCGCACCGGGACCGCGCGCCGCGAACAGTGGGGGCTGAGATGACGGTGGCGAACACGCCACGAAGCCCGGGAGACGGCCCCGGGACGGGCGGTCCGCGAGGACCGCTGGACGGTGTGCGCGTGCTGGAACTGGCGGGCATCGGCCCCGGCCCGTTCGCCGCCATGCTGCTGGGCGACCTCGGCGCCGACGTGGTCCGGGTCGACCGGCCCGGTGGCATCGCCGTCGCCCCCGACCCCCGGTACGACGTCACCCACCGCAACAAGCGGTCGGTGGTGCTCGACCTCAAGTCGCCCGACGGTGCCGAGCGCGTCCTCGACCTGGCCGAACGCGCCGACATCCTGGTCGAGGGCTACCGCCCCGGCGTCGCCGAACGCCTCGGAGTGGGCCCCGAGGCGTGCCACGCCCGCAATCCGCGCCTGGTCTACGGCCGGATGACCGGTTGGGGCCAGGACGGCCCGCTCGCCGACCGGGCCGGCCACGACATCTCCTACCTCGCCCCCACCGGCGTCCTCGGCATGATCGGCGAGGCCGGCCGGCCCCCGGTGGTCCCGGTGAACCTGCTCGGGGACTTCGCCGGCGGCTCCCTCTACCTGGTCACCGGCGTGCTCGCGGCCCTGCACCACGCCCGCGCCACCGGAGCCGGACAGGTGGTCGACGCCGCCATCGTCGACGGCGTGGCCCATCTGTCGGCGCTGATCCACGGCATGCTCGCCGGCGGGCAGTGGCAGGACCGGCGCGGGGCCAACCTGCTCGACGGCGGCTGCCCCTACTACGGCGTGTACGCCTGCGCGGACGGGGGGCACATCGCGGTCGGCGCCCTGGAACCGCAGTTCTACGCCCGGTTCCTCGACCTGCTGGGCCTGCCGGAGTTCCGGGACGCGCACGTCGACCTGTCCCGCTGGCCCGCCCTGCGGGAGGCCGTCGCCGCGCGCTTCGCGACCCGTGACCGCGACGAGTGGGCGGCCGTCTTCGAGGGATCCGACGCCTGCGTGGCCCCGGTCCTCTCGCTGCGCGAGGCCCCGCACCACCCGCACCTCGCCGCCCGGTCGACCTTCGTCGAGCACTCCGGCATCGTCCAGCCGGCGCCCGCCCCGCGCTTCTCGCTCACCCCGGGGAGCGTGCGGACCGGCCCGGTGCGCTCCGGATCCGGCACCGAGGAGGTGGCCCGCGACTGGGACCTGCCCGCCCTCCTGGCCGGCTCCCGCGACGACCACGCCGACGGCCACGCCCATGACGGTGCCGCCATGGGCCACGCCGCGGGCGACCGCGCCGACGACCGCCGCACCCCCGACCACGACCGCCCCGCCGCACCCGACGACCACTCCGCACCCCTGCGAAAGGCTGACCAGTGAGCACCGAAGCGTACGTCTACGACGCGATCCGCACCCCCCGCGGGCGCGGCAAGGCCAACGGGGCCCTGCACGGCACCAAGCCGATCGACCTCGTGGTCGGACTGATCCACGAGATCCGCGCCCGTTTCCCCGACCTCGACCCCGCGGCGATCGACGACATCGTGCTCGGCGTGGTCAGCCCCATCGGCGACCAGGGCTCCGACATCGCCCGCACCGCCGCCATCGCCGCGGGCCTGCCCGACACCGTCGCCGGCGTGCAGGAGAACCGCTTCTGCGCCTCCGGTCTCGAGGCCGTCAACATGGCCGCCATGAAGGTCCGCTCCGGCTGGGAGGACCTGGTCCTGGCCGGCGGCGTGGAGTCCATGTCCCGCGTCCCGCTGGGCTCGGACGGCGGCGCCTGGGCGATGGACCCGATGACCAGCCTGGAGACCGACTTCGTCCCGCAGGGCATCAGCGCCGACCTGATCGCCACCCTGGAGGGCTTCTCCCGCCGCGAGTGCGACGAGTACGCGGCACTGTCCCAGGAGCGGGCCGCCACCGCCTGGAAGGAGGGCCGCTTCAAGCGGTCCGTCGTCCCGGTCAAGGACCGCAACGGATTCACCGTGCTGGACCACGACGAGTTCATGCGCCCCGGCACCACCGCCGACTCCCTCGCCAGGCTCAAGCCCTCCTTCGCCGCCATCGGCGAGATGGGCGGCTTCGACGCCGTCGCCCTGCAGAAGTACCACTGGGTCGAGTCGATCGACCACGTCCACCACGCGGGCAACTCCTCCGGCATCGTCGACGGCGCCGCCCTGGTCGCCGTCGGCAACAAGGAGACCGGCGAGCGGTACGGCCTCACCCCGCGCGCCCGCATCGTCTCCGTCGCCGTCTCCGGCTCCGAGCCCACCATCATGCTCACCGGCCCCGCCCCCGCCTCCCGCAAGGCGCTCGCGAAGGCCGGCCTGACCATCGACGACATCGACCTGGTCGAGATCAACGAGGCCTTCGCCGCCGTCGTCCTGCGCTACGTCAAGGACATGGGGCTCTCCCTGGACAAGGTCAACGTCAACGGCGGCGCCATCGCGCTCGGCCACCCGCTCGGCGCGACCGGCGCGATGATCCTCGGCACCCTGATCGACGAACTGGAGCGGCAGGACAAGCGCTACGGCCTGGCCACCCTCTGCGTCGGCGGCGGCATGGGCATCGCCACCGTCGTCGAACGCCTCTGACACAGCCCGGCGGAACCACGAGACCTCACGAATCCAACGGAGAGACCCCCGTCATGACCGACAGCACCGCCATCCGCTGGGAGAAGGACGAGACCGGCGTCGTCACGCTCGTCCTGGACGCCCCCGGCCAGTCCGCCAACACCATGAACCAGGCGTTCCGCGAGGCGCTGCACGCCGTCGCCGACCGCCTCGAGGCCGAGAAGGACTCGATCCGCGGCGTCGTCGTCACCTCCGCCAAGAAGACCTTCTTCGCCGGCGGCGACCTGCGCGAGCTCATCAAGGTCACCCCGGAGACCGCCCGCGACCTCTTCGAGGGCGGCCTGGAGATGAAGCGCGACCTGCGCCGCATCGAGACCCTCGGCAAGCCGGTCGTCGCCGCGATCAACGGCGCCGCCCTCGGCGGCGGCTACGAGATCGCCCTCACCTGCCACCACCGGGTCGCCCTCGACGCGCCCGGCTCCAAGATCGGCCTGCCCGAGGTGACCCTGGGCCTGCTGCCGGGCGGCGGCGGCGTCGTGCGCACCGTCCGCAAGCTCGGCATCACCGACGCCCTGCTCAAGGTGCTGCTCCAGGGCACCCAGTACAGCCCGCGCCGCGCCCTGGACAACGGCCTGGTCGACGAGGTGGTGGACACCCCGGAGGAGATGACCGCCCGGGCCCGCGCCTTCATCGACGCCCACGCCGAGTCCGCCCAGCCCTGGGACCTGCCGGGCTACCGCATCCCCGGCGGCTCCCCGTCGAACCCGAAGTTCGCCGCCAACCTGCCGGCCTTCGCGGCCAACCTGCGCAAGCAGACCAACGGCGCCCCCTACCCGGCCCCGCGCGCCATCCTGGCCGCGGCGATCGAGGGCTCCCAGGTCGACTTCGAGACCGCCCAGGTGATCGAGTCCCGCTACTTCGCGGAGCTCGCCGCGGGACAGACCGCCAAGAACATGACGCAGGCGTTCTTCTTCGACCTTCAGGCCGTCAACTCCGGCGCCAACCGCCCCCAGGGGATCGAGCCGCGCAAGGTCACCAAGGTCGCCGTGCTCGGCGCGGGCATGATGGGCGCCGGCATCGCCTACTCCTGTGCCATGGCCGGCATCGAGGTCGTCCTCAAGGACGTCTCCGCCGAGGCCGCCGCCAAGGGCAAGGCCTACTCCGAGACGCTGTGCGCCAAGGCCGTCTCCCGCGGCCGCACCACCCAGGAGAAGGCGGACGCCCTGCTGGCCCGCATCACCCCGACCGCCGACGTCCAGGACCTGGCCGGCTGCGACGCGGTGATCGAGGCGGTCTTCGAGGACACCGGGCTCAAGCACAAGGTGTTCCAGGAGATCCAGGACGTCGTCGCCCCCGACGCGCTGCTGTGCTCCAACACCTCCACCCTGCCCATCACCGAGCTCGCCGAGGGCGTCGAGCGCCAGGCCGACTTCATCGGCCTGCACTTCTTCTCCCCGGTCGACAAGATGCCGCTGGTGGAGATCATCAAGGGCGCCCGCACCGGCGACGAGGCCCTCGCCCGGGCCTTCGACCTGGTCCGCCAGATCCGCAAGACGCCGATCGTGGTCAACGACTCGCGCGGCTTCTTCACCTCCCGCGTCATCGGCCACTTCATCAACGAGGGCGTAGCCATGGTCGGCGAGGGCATCGAGCCCGCCTCCGTGGAGCAGGCGGCCGCGCAGGCCGGCTACCCCGCCAAGGTGCTCAACCTGATGGACGAGCTGACCCTCACCCTGCCGCGCAAGATCCGCAAGGAGACCAGGGAGGCGGTCGAGGCGGCCGGCGGCACCTGGGTCTCCCACCCGGCCGAGGCCGTGGTGGACCGGATGGTCGACGAGTTCGGCCGCACCGGCCGCAGCGGCGGCGCCGGCTTCTACGACTACGTGGACGGCAAGCGGGCCGGCCTGTGGCCGGGCCTGCGCGAGCACTTCACCGAGCCGGGCCACCGCATCCCGTTCGAGGACATGCAGGAGCGCATGCTGTTCTCCGAGGCCCTGGACACCGTGAAGCTGATCGAGGAGGGCGTCCTCACCTCGGTGGCCGACGCCAACATCGGCTCCATCATGGGCATCGGCTTCCCGGCCTGGACCGGCGGCGTGCTCCAGTACGTCAACGGCTACCCGGGCGGCCTGCCGGGCTTCGTGGCCCGGGCCCGCGAGCTGGCGGAGAAGTACGGCGACCGGTTCCAGCCCCCCGCGCTGCTGATCGAGAAGGCGGAGAAGGGCGAGGTCTTCACCGACGCCCGCTGACCCCCGTGCAGCGGCTGCATGTGCGCCGACAGCGACCGCACCGACTCGGCGTCCCGCTCGGCCGACGCCTCGCGCAACAGCCCGGACAACGCCTGGGCGGCGGACCGGGAGTGCTCGGTGAGCACCGCGCGCGCCTCCAGCAGCGTCTCCTGGGCGAACGGCATGTCCAGCACCTCCACGCACAGGCGCAGCAGACCGGTGTCCACCCGGAAGGCGTCCTCGCCCTGGCGGTCCACCACGTCCAGCTCGGCCAGCCGTTCGAGGTCCTGGTCGTCCAGCGGGCGCCCGGCCAGGCGCTCCAGGCCCGCGCGGTCCAGCGTCTCGGAGTTCTCCGGGGCCCAGGAGGCCACCACGGCCCGCTCCAGGGCCAGGTCATGGGCGGTCACGTCGTCCGGCAGTCCGCGCAGGTGACGTTCGATGCCGGCCAGCGTCATGCCCTGCCGCTGCAACTCCTCGATCAGCGCCAGGCGCGCCAGATGCTCCGGACCGTACCTGCCGACCCGCCGGGGGCCGATCTCGGGCGGCGGCAGCAGCCCGCGCGTGCTGTAGAAGCGCACGGTCCGGACCGTCACGCCGGCGCGCGCGGCCAGCTCGTCGACCGTGAGCGTGGGCCCCTGGGTGTCGGTCCTCATGCGCAACAGTATTGCTGTCTCACCACCACTGCGAAAGACACGGTGTGAACTCCGCCACTGCGCATCGTCATGCGGAATGAGACATTCACTCCCGGCCCGCACCCGTAGGACGCCAAAAGCGCCGGTGGCGGGCCGTGTACCGTCCGACCCCCGCGCCACCAGCGCACCGGGGAGCAACAGAGTGGAACACGCGTGAGCAAGGACGTCGCGACCGCCACGGTCACGAAGCCCCTCGACGGCCCGGCGGCCACCCGCCCGGATGCGGAACCCCCCGGGGACGCCGGGGACGCCGGTTACAGCAAGGACCTCAAGGCCCGGCACATCAACATGATCGCCATCGGCGGGGCGATCGGCACCGGTCTCTTCCTCGGCGCCGGCGGCCGCCTGGCGAGCGCGGGCCCCGCCCTCGCCCTGGCCTACCTGGTCTGCGGCGTCTTCGCCTTCTTCGTCGTGCGGGCGCTCGGCGAACTCGTCGTCTACCGCCCCTCCTCGGGCTCCTTCGTCTCCTACGCCCGGGAGTTCCTCGGCGAGAAGGGCGCCTACGTCGCGGGCTGGATGTACTTCGTCAACTGGTCCACGACCGGTATCGCCGACATCACCGCGGTGGCCCTCTACACGCACTACTGGAGCCTGTTCTCCGACATCCCGCAGTGGGTGCTCGCCCTGGCCGCGCTCGCGGTCGTGCTCACCGCCAACCTGATCTCGGTGAAGTACTTCGGCGAGATGGAGTTCTGGTTCGCCATCGTCAAGGTCGCGACCCTGGTCGTGTTCATGCTGGTGGGCATCTTCCTGCTGGTCGCCGGACACGACGTCGGCGGCACCACCCCGGGCCTGTCGGTGATCACCGACAACGGCGGACTGCTCCCGCACGGCGTCCTGCCCGTCGTCCTGGTGATGCAGGGCGTGGTCTTCGCCTACGCCTCCCTGGAACTGGTCGGGACGGCGGCCGGCGAGACCGCGGAGCCCCGCAAGGTCGTCCCGCGCGCGGTGAACTCGATCATGTGGCGGGTCGGCCTCTTCTACGTCGGCTCCGTGGTGCTGCTCGCGCTGCTGCTGCCCGGCTCGGCCTACTCGGGCGACGAGAGCCCGTTCGTGACCGTGCTCTCCCGCATCGGCGTCCCCGCGGCCGGCGACGTGATGAACCTGGTCGTGCTGACCGCCGCGATGTCCTCGCTGAACTCGGGCCTGTACTCCACCGGCCGCATCCTGCGCTCCATGGCGGCGGCCGGCTCCGCGCCGCGGTTCACCGGCGTGATGAACCGCAACCAGGTGCCCTACGGAGGCATCCTGCTCACCGGTGCGGTCTGCGTGCTGGGCGTGGGCCTCAACTTCCTGATGCCGGGGCAGGCCTTCGAGATCGTGCTCAACGTGGCCTCGTTGGGCATCATCAGCACCTGGGTGATCATCATGGTCTGCCACCTGGTGTTCGTCCGCCGGGCCAGGGCCGGACTGCTGACCCGGCCCGCCTTCCGGCTGTGGGGCAGTCCGGTGACGGAGATCGTCACCATCGCCTTCCTGCTCGCCGTGCTGGCCCTGATGTGGGGCGACCCCGAGGTCGGGCGCAGGACGCTGCTGCTGATCCCGGTCGTCGCCGCCGCGCTGGTGGCCGGCTGGTTCGCCGTCCGCCGTCGCGTCACCCACCCGGAGGACGCCGGGGGGTCGGCCCCGGAGCGGGGCTGACCCGCGCCGTGTGCGGCCGGGACGCCCGCCCGGCCGCACACGGGGAGCGACACCAGGATTACGCAGGTGAGAAACGCGGGATAGGTGGTAGCTGCGTAGCGGAACCAGACCAAGATCCGCTCGGCGAAAGGTGCCGCAGTGTCGCAAGACGTTCCCGACCCCTCGCAACACCACCACAAGGGCTCCCTGCCCGGCACCGAGGCCGGCCTGCCCGGTCCTCAGCACCAGGGCACCGACTGGGTGGTCTTCGGGGTGACCGCGGCGCTGACCCTCTCCTTCGTCCTGTGGGGCGCGTTCGGCACGGACTCGCTGGAGGACGTCTCCGGGACGCTTCTCGGCGAGCTGATCCACAACTGCGGCTGGGCCTTCGTGCTGGCCGCCTCCTGCTTCGTGATCTTCGCCCTCTGGCTGGCGATCAGCCGCTACGGCCGCATCCACCTGGGCTCGGAGCACGAGAAGCCGGAGTTCCGCACGGTCTCCTGGATCGCCATGATGTTCAGCGCCGGCATGGGAATCGGCCTGATGTTCTGGGGCGTCAGCGAACCGCTGGCCCACTTCGTCGACGCCCCGCCCGGCACCCGGCCCGGCAGCGTCGGCGAGCGCATGTCGACCGCCATGGCGACCACCCTCTTCCACTGGACCCTGCACCCCTGGGCCATCTACGCGGTGGTGGGCCTCGGCATCGCCTACAGCACCTTCCGCAAGAAGCGCCGGCAGACCATCAGCTCCGTCTTCACCCCGCTCATCGGACGCCGGCACGCCGAGGGGGCCGTCGGCCGGGTCATCGACATCCTGGCCATCGTCGCCACGGTGTTCGGCTCCGCCGCCTCGCTCGGCCTCGGCACCCTGCAGATCGGCTCCGGCATGCAGGAGGTCGGCTGGCTGGAGAAGGCCGGGACCGGGCTGCTCGTGGCCATCATCGCCGTGCTGACCGCGGCCTTCGTCCTCTCCGCCGTCTCCGGCGTCGAACGCGGCATCCAGTGGCTCTCCAACACCAACATGGTCCTGGCGCTGGTGCTCGCCGTCTTCGTCTTCGTGGCCGGCCCCACCATCGTGATCCTCGACCTGGTGCCCACCTCGCTCTTCGCCTACCTGGGCGACCTGCCGGAGCTGGCCGGGCGCACCGAGATCAGCGGGGGAGCGACCGTCGACGAGTGGCTGTCCAGCTGGACGGTCTTCTACTGGGCGTGGTGGATCTCCTGGACGCCCTTCGTCGGCATGTTCATCGCCCGCATCAGCCGCGGCCGCACCATCCGCCAGTTCATCGGCGGCGTCATCCTGGTCCCCAGCACGGTCAGCCTGATCTGGTTCGCCATCTTCGGCGGCTCGGCCATGCAGCTGCAGGCGCGCGACATGCTCGGCGACGCGTCCACGGTCGAGGGGCGGCTCTTCGCGGTGCTGCGGGAATACCCGATCGCCACGGCCACCTCGCTGCTGGTGATGATCCTGGTCGCGATCTTCTTCGTCTCCGGCGCGGACGCCGCCTCGATCGTGATGGGCACGCTGTCGCAGCGCGGCGCGCTGGAGCCGCAGAAGCCGCTGGTGGTCTTCTGGGGCGTGGTCACCGGCGCGGTGGCCGCGATCATGCTGCTGGTCGGCAGCGGCAAGGGGGACGCGCTCACCGGGCTGCAGAACCTGACCATCCTCGCCGCGGCGCCCTTCGTACTGGTGATGATCGGGATCTGCTGGGCGCTGATGCGGGACCTGCGGCGCGACCCGCTGATGCTGCGGGAGGAGGCGGCCAGCGAGGCGCTGGAGGACGCGGTGGTCACCGGCTACCGGAAGTTCGACGGCGACTTCGAGCTGCAGGTGCGACCCGCCCAGGGCAACGGCCCCGCCTCGGGCTCCACGATGGCCGACGACTCCCCGATCTGACGCTGCCCCACGGCCCGGACCCCGGCGGAGATGTGCGGGGCCCGGGCCGTTCGGTCGTCACCGAGGATCCAGGATCAAGGGGTGTCGCCGCAGGTGGGGTCGGCGAGGGCGGTCACGGTGTACGGGGGACGGCCCGGCGGCTCGTCGTTCTGGCTGTTGACCACGTAGAGACGGCAGCCGTGCACCGCGAGCGTGGTGGGCAGGTCGAGCTCCCCGTCGGTGAGGCGGTGGGTCACCGTGCCCGTCCGCAACTCGGCGTCGAGGCGGGCGATGTAGACGCCGTGCGGGGCGCCGTAGTTGAGCACGGCGTAGAGCGTCCGGCCGCGCAGCACCATGCCGTCGGCGCCGAAGGACTGGTCCCCGAGGTCGAGCGGGGTGACCTCCTTGTCGTCGGTGTCGACGCGCCACACGGCCTCGGTGCCGTTCGAGGCCACGAGGAGCGTGCTGCCCGACTCGTCGGCCACGATGCCGTTCAGGAGCCAGTAGCGGGCCGGGAACCGCGGGAACGCGGAGCGGATGTCCAGCCAGGGTTCGAGGGGGCCCAGTGTGGAGCCCCGGAGCTCCGCACGGTGGATGACGGGGTTGTCCCAGTCGGTCACGTACACCGCGTCCTTCGTCACGGCCAGGTCGTTGAGGCGGGGGGCGCCGAGCGGTCCCGCCTGTGCCGTACGGCCGGCGAGGAGCCGTCCGTGACGGTCGTGGACCGTCAACGTCGCGCCCCCGACCGACAGGACACGGCCGCGCCGGTCGGTGTGGACGCCCAGGGTGCTGGAGCGTTCCTCCAGTCCGCGCGCCGGGAACGGCTTCAGGTCCGGGTCGCCTACACGGCCCCGGTACAGGGTGCCCAGGCCGTCGGACGAGACGAACATCGTGCCGTTCGGTGTGACGGTGATCCCCTCGGGCAGGACACCGTCCTCCCGGGAGACGACGTAGGTGTCCGGCAGGTCCCGTGCGACGGCCGGGGCGGGCGCGCCGGCGAGGGTCGCGAGCAGGAGCGCGGCTGCGAGGCAGGCTGTTCGGGCGGGAACGCGGCGCATCGGCGTGACCTCCGGGGGGATGTGGCGGTGGGAACGGGGCATCGGCCCGGCGCCAAGTGGCGGGCGAGCGGCGGGACCAGGGCCGGCGGCGGGAAGGAGCCGGTCGGAAGGAGCGTGCGGGCTTCGCGCGCGGAACACACTGCCTTTCACCCCTGGGTGAAAGGCTCCGCCGGGCGGATAATCGGCCGGCATGATCCGCCTTCACTTCACCGCCGACGACCTGCGCCGGATCACGCTGGCTCCGGCGGCCAACGCCCTGTCCGAAACCGCCCTGAGCGTCCGGCTGAGCCTGCGCCTCGGGGCCCGGGGAGGCATGGGCCGAGGGGCCGTGCCCGCGCACCGCCCGCGGTCCGCCGCCCGGGAGTGGCACCGGTCCCTGCGTCCGGGCGCCGCCGCCCGGGCCGGTGTGCTCGCGGAACTGGTCGCCGAGGACGGGTTCCTCCCCGACTTCCTGCTCCAGCCCGCGGCGCACGACTTCGCGGAGGGCCTGGACGCGGCCGCGTCGACGCCCCCGGAGCGGCTGGCACTCGACCTCGGTGTGCCGGACGCCTTCGGCCGGCACGGCGGTCCGGCCCGCCCCGGCCGCTGGGCGCGCCAGCTCGCGCAGGGCCCGTCGGCCGCGACCCGCGCCCTGCGCGAGGACACCCGCCGCTACTTCGAGACGCACGTCGAACCGCTCTGGCCGCGGATCCGCCGCGACACCCTCGCCGACCGCGCGCTGCGGTCGGAGATGGTGCTCCGTGGCGGTGTCGACGCCCTGCTCACGACGCTGGGCACGACCTGGCGGTGGCAGCCGCCGACGCTGCACCTGCCCTCGCCGTCGACGTACGACGTTCCCCTCTGCGGACGAGGGCTGCTGCTCCTGCCGTCGTGGTTCACGACCGGACCGATGGTGATGTACCGCCCCGAGGCGTCGACCGTCCTGGTCTATCCCCTGCACGACGGGGCCGACGGCGCCGCCGACGACGGCCGGCCGGAGGCGCTCGCGGCACTGCTCGGCCGCACCCGGGCCCACGTGCTCGGCCTGCTGCGCTCCCCGGCCACCACCACGGCGCTCGCCGAGCGCGCCTGCGTCTCCCTCGCGGCGGCCAGCGGGCACGCGGCGGTCCTGCGGGCGGCGGGGCTGGTCGACACCGTCCGCACCGGGACGGCGGTCCTGCACAGCCTCACGCCCCTCGGACACGCCCTGCTGGAGGGCTGACCCCGCCCGCTGCCCGCCTGCCCGACCACGCCGCCACCCGGGCCGACTTCCCGGCGCCGGAACCGGCGCGGGGAGTCGCGAGGTCCGCGGGCGGCAGCCGGTCCCGGAACCGCGCCGTCACCCCGCCAGGGTCGCCGCCTCGTGGGCGCAGCCCCAGGCGACGGTGACGCCGGCGCCGCCGTGGCCGTAGTTGTGCACCAGCACACGCCCCCCGGCGCGGGTCTCCCGCTCCAGGCGCACCGACGGCCGCGCGGGCCGCAGCCCGACCCGGTGCTCCAGCACCCGCGCCCCCGCTATCTCCGGCCGCACCGCCGCGCACCGCGCCACGATCGCCTCGGCGGTCGCCGGATCCGGCTCGGTGGACCAGTCGCCCACCTCCGCCGTGCCCCCGAGCAGCAGCCGCCCGGGCTGCGGCAGGAAGTACGTGGAGCCCTCCCGGTCGTCGGCGACCGAGGTCAGCCAGGTGTCCACCCCCGGGTTCTCCACGACCACCAGCTGCCCCCGGACGGGATGGACCGAGCCGTCCGGCACCAGCTCCCGCGCCCCGAGCCCGGTCGCGTTCACCACCACCGGCGCCTCGGCGGCCGGCTCGTCCAGCGAGCGCGCCTCGCGCCGCTCCACCATCCCGCCCGCCGTGCGGAAACGTTCCCGCAGCCAGGGCAGATGGACCCGCATGTCGATCAGCGGCACCCGCGCCCACAGCCCGCCACCAGGACATTCCCCCGGCGTCGCCTCCCGCAGCCCGGGAACCCGCGCGGCCCAGGGGCCGAGCTCGCCGAGGAAGGCGCCGCCGTGGACACCCGCCACCATGCGCACCCCGGTCTCCTCCGGCCGGGCGGCCAGCGCGGCGTACACCTCGTAGGAGACCAGCGACCAGTCGCCGACCCGCTCCTCGGGCTCGATCCGGTACGGCCACCACAGGCCGCCCGCCACCTCCGAGGCGGCCGGCAGCGCGGAGCCCCGGTCCCACAGCCTCACCCGACGGCCGCTCTCCGCCAGCACCACGGCCGTGGTCAGGCCGATGACGCCGCCGCCGACGACGATCACTTCACCGTGTCGATCCCGTTCCATCCGCGGACCGTAACGGAATGCCGGGGACCGGGAACAGGGCGCCCGCACTGTGGGAATACTCGGACCATGGCTGCCGAGCACGCGACGCACGCGTCCTTCGCCCTCGCCCCCGCGACCCGCGCGGGCGCGGTCCTCGCCGACGGGGCGCACGTCACCCACCGGGACTTCACCGACTTCGTCGTCGACGGGCGTCCGCTGCTCTTCCGCCTCGCGGACCTGGACGCGGTCTCCCCGCTCGCCGCCGACGTGCCGCCGGTCATCTTCGCCGAGCAGGTGCGCGCGCTGCTGCTGGAGGCGCCGGCCCCGCTGCCCGGCGGGCGGTACCTCGTCTACGGCTGCCCCGAGTGCGCCGACCTCGCCTGCGGGGCGGTCACGGCGGTCATCGAGCGGGACGGCGAGGACTACGTGTGGCGCGACTTCGCCTGGCAGAGCGACGACCACCCCGACCTGCGGCTCAACGGCTACCACGGTCTCGGCCCCTTCCGCTTCCGCGGGGCGCAGTACCGCGAGGCCCTCACCAACCTCCTGGAGTCCGCCCGCGGCACCGAGGCGCAGGGCCGCCGGGTGCTGCTGATCGGCGCGCGGGCCGCCGTGCTCAACAAGCTCGCCGCCGCCCTGCGTTCCATCGGCATAGGGGCCGACATCGGCGACGACCCGGCCGAGGTGCCGCCGGAGGAACTGCGTGCCTACGGGGTGGTGGCGTTCGGACGCGCGGTGGGGGAGGAGCGGCGGCGCGAGGTGCGTGCCGCGTTCCGGCGGGCGGGGGCCGAGGTGGCGTACGTCGACGGCCTCGCCCCGGTGATCCCGCTGCTGGTGGCGCAGACCGAGGAGGCGCTGGACCGGCGCCCGGAGGACCGTCGCCGGCTCGCCGCGCTGCGGGCGACCGAGCGCGAGGCGGTGGTCGAGGTCAGCTCCGACTGCCGCGTGGGCCTCACCGTCTACCGCATGGACCGGCTCCGCCGCACCCACGAGCACATCGCCTTCGACAACGTGCTGTCCCGTGGCAGCCACCGGCTCCCGCTGGACCCCGGCGCGGTACGGGGCGACGCCTTCCTGGTCGCCCGCACCTCGGGCGAGGTCCGCGTCGCGGCCGTCCCGCACTGACGGTCGCGGCCGTCCCGCACTGACACCGGGGCCGGGGACGCTCCGCCCCGGCCCCGCCGCCCGAACCGGCCCGTGACCCGGCGGCCGACGCGGGAGCCGCCCCGGCCCGGGCCTCCCGACCAGAGGTGCCGAGGTCGCACCGTCCCTCGCCCTCGTCCGGCGGCCGGCGGGGGAGCCGCCGGCCGTACCGGCGCCCGGCGCGTGAGCCGCCCCGCCCAGTCGCCCCCTCCCGGCGGGGGTCACCCGACGGCAGGGGTCAGAGCAGGCCCGCCCGGCGCAGGGCGTCCGCCATCGCGCTGTCGGCGGGCGGCTGGGCGCGGCGGCCGTCCCCGCCGCCGCCCCGGCCCTCCTTCGGCCGGCGCTGCTGCGGCGGACGCTGCCCGCCGCGCTGCTGCTGCCGCTCGCCGCGAGCCGGACGCTCCGCGGTCTTCTCGTCCTCCAGACGCAGCGTCAGCGAGATCCGCTTGCGCGGGATGTCGACGTCCAGCACCTTCACCCGGACGATGTCACCCGGCTTCACCACGTCCCTCGGGTCCTTGACGAAGGTGCGGGACATCGCCGAGACGTGCACCAGGCCGTCCTGGTGCACGCCGACGTCGACGAAGGCGCCGAAGGCGGCCACGTTGGTGACCACGCCCTCCAGGATCATCCCCGGCTCCAGGTCGGAGATCTTCTCGACGCCGTCCTTGAAGCTGGCGGTGCGGAAGGCGGGCCGCGGGTCGCGCCCGGGCTTCTCCAGCTCCTTCAGGATGTCGGTCACCGTCGGCAGACCGAAGATGTCGTCCACGAACTGCTCGGGGCGCAGCGAGCGCAGCACCGAGGTGTTGCCGACCAGCGAGGCCACCTCCTGCCCCGTCGTCTTCACCATCCGGCGCACCACCGGGTACGCCTCCGGGTGGACGCTGGAGGCGTCCAGCGGGTCGTCGCCGCGGATCCGCAGGAAGCCCGCGCACTGCTCGTACGCCTTGGGTCCGAGCCGCGCGACCTTCTTCAGCTCCGAGCGCGAACGGAACGGCCCGTTCTCGTCACGGTGGCGGACGATGTTCTCCGCGAGCGAGGAGGAGATGCCCGAGACCCGGGCGAGCAGCGGGGTGGAGGCCGTGTTGACGTCCACGCCGACGCCGTTCACGCAGTCCTCGACCACCGCGTCCAGCGAACGGGACAGCTTCACCTCGGACAGGTCGTGCTGGTACTGGCCGACGCCGATCGACCGGGGGTCGATCTTCACCAGCTCGGCCAGCGGGTCCTGCAGCCGCCGCGCGATGGAGACCGCGCCGCGCAGCGACACGTCCATCTCCGGCAGCTCCTGCGAGGCGAAGGCGGAGGCGGAGTACACCGAGGCGCCCGCCTCCGAGACCATCACCTTGGTCAGGTTCAGCTCCGGGTGCCGGGCGATCAGGTCGCCGGCGAGCTTGTCGGTCTCCCGGGACGCCGTGCCGTTGCCGATGGCGACGAGCTCCACGGCGTGCTGCTTCGCCAGCCGGGCCAGCTTGGCGATCGCCTCGTCCCACCGGTTGGCGGGCACGTGCGGGTGGACCACGTCGGTGGCGACGACCTTGCCCGTGGAGTCCACCACGGCCACCTTGACGCCGGTGCGGAACCCCGGGTCCAGGCCGAGCGTGGCGCGGGTGCCGGCCGGCGCGGCCAGCAGCAGGTCGCGCAGGTTGGCGGCGAACACCCGCACCGCCTCGTCCTCGGCGCCGGTGCGCAGCCGCAGCCGCAGGTCGATGCCCAGGTGCACCAGGATCCGGGTCCGCCAGGCCCAGCGCACGGTGTCCTTCAGCCATTTGTCGCCCGGGCGGCCGCGGTCGGCGACGCCGAAGCGGTGGGCGACGATCCCCTCGAAGGACGAGGGGCCCTCCACCGGCTCCTCGGGCTCCAGGACGAGGTCGAGGACCTCCTCCTTCTCGCCGCGCAGCAGCGCCAGCACCCGGTGCGAGGGCAGCTCGGCGAACGGCTCGGCGAAGTCGAAGTAGTCGGAGAACTTCGCCCCGGCCTCCTCCTTGCCCTCCCGCACCTTCGAGACCAGCCGGCCCCGCGTCCACATCCGCTCGCGCAGCTCGCCGATCAGGTCGGCGTCCTCGGAGAACCGCTCAGTGAGGATCGCCCGGGCGCCGTCCAGCGCGGCCTGCGGATCGGCGACGCCCTTGTCCGCGTCGACGAACGCGGCCGCGGCGGCGAGCGGCTCCACCGACGGATCGGCGAGCAGCCCTTCGGCCAGCGGCTCCAGTCCCGCCTCGCGGGCGATCTGCGCCTTGGTCCGCCGCTTCGGCTTGAACGGCAGGTAGATGTCCTCCAGGCGGGCCTTGGTCTCGGCCTCCCGGATGCGGGCCTCCAGCTCCTCGGTGAGCTTGCCCTGCTCGCGCACCGACTCCAGGACGGCGGTGCGGCGCTCCTCCAGCTCCCGCAGGTACCGCAGCCGCTCCTCCAGGGTGCGCAGCTGGGCGTCGTCCAGCCCGTCGGTCGCCTCCTTGCGGTAGCGGGCGACGAACGGCACCGTCGACCCGCCGTCCAGGAGATCCACCGCGGCCTGGACCTGCCGCTCCCGTACGCCGAGTTCCTCGGCGATCCTGCCTTCGATGGACGCTGCCAGGGGTGTCGTCACGATCCCGTACCGCCTTCTGAAGCCTCGAGGTTGCGCGGCAATTCTGGCAGGTCGCGCGGGCGAGGGCGGTCAGGGCGTGCGGGCGACGGAGCTCAGGGCGTGTGCGGACGCGCGAAGGCCCGGCCGCGGGGGC
>NZ_JBHTVQ010000051.1:0-51418 GCF_042792855.1 Streptomyces sp. NPDC056600 | reverse complement strand
CACCGGAGGGGGAACATACGTCCGACGGCGCCGTGCCGTCCAGGGAATTCAGTCGAGGCTGTCCGCCAGCTGCTGGAACTCCGCCCAGCTCAGCGAAGGTTCGCGCCGGTCCCACAGTTTCTGCGAGGTCGCCCGCAGCGGCATCCGCAGCCCCGCCGCGACCTGCTCCTGGGTCTGCGCGTTGGGCCGGTCGCCCCAGACGGCGAACGAGCCGCCGAGGATCTGGGCGTCGTACCGCTGGGGCACCGCGGTCGAGCCGCGCACGACCAGCGGGGTCCACTCCTCGTAGATCCGCTGCCCGGTGGGGTAGACGAAGGTCTGCGGCTCGCCGAGCACGTAGTAGAGGTACTCGTCGTTGTAGTTGATGAGCTTGCGCCCGTTCTCCAGGAACTCGACGGGCTCCCGCGCGCCGATCTCCTTGCCGGTCCAGTACGCCACCTGGATGTCCTGCGAGGGCTCCACCGCGCCCCCGTCGAAGAACCCGTCGTTCCAGGCGCGCGGGGTGCGGTTCAGCTTCTTCACGGTGGCGGCCCGGTCGTTGAGCCATCCGGTGGTCAGGTCCTCGACCGTGCCGTCGGGGCCGTACTTCTCGCGGGCCGCGGCGGCCAGGCCCGGGTAGGTGGCCTCCGGATCACTCGCGAGGAGCGCCACGTACTCGTCGGACCCCAGGTGCCACTCGGTGCCGGGGAAGACCTCGGCGTACTCCTGGATCAGCTCGTCCACGATCTTCCCGGCGGCCGGCTTGGAGATGTCGATCGCGCCCGCGGCCGGCCGGCCGTTCGCCTTGTACAGCTGGAGGTCCGGGTGGGCGTCGAGCACCGCGCCGAGGTGCCCGGGCGAGTCGATCTCCGGGACGATCCGCACGTGCAGGCTGCGGGCCAGGGCGACGATCCGGTCGACCTCGGCCTTGGTGAGGTGCGGGTTCGTCACCACCTCGGAGTGGCTGCTCGACTCGACGCGGAAGCCCTGGTCGTCGGAGAAGTGCAGACCGAGCTCGTTGTACTTGAGGTCGGCGATCTCCCGGACGCGGGCCTCGATCCAGTCGGCCGCGTAGAACTTCCGCGCGATGTCCAGCATCAGGCCCCGCTTGGGCTCGGCCGGCTCGTCGCGGATCACGCCCTCGGGTACGCCGCCGCTCCCGGCCACCGCCTGCTTGAGCGTGCGCGTGCCGTAGAAGACGCCGGCCTCGGTCGGCCCGCTGACCACCGCGCGGCCGCCGTCGACGGTCAGCCGGTACGACTCCGGGTTCGCGCCCTGGCCGCCGCCGGCCTCCAGGCGCAGGTCACCGGGCTTGCGGTCGCGGGCGCTCTTCTCCCCGGCGTAGGTCATCCCGAGCTCACGGGCGACCAGCCGCCCCTCGTCGGCGAGGCCGTCGTCGTTGACCACCACCCGGGCGGTCTTCGCCGGCCGCCAGCCGGGCCCGTCCGCCGCGGTGTACTCCGTGACGGCGGGGATGACCCGCGGCGGCCCGGACACCGGCGTGGGGGAGGCGGGCGCCGCCCGGGTGCCGGCGGGGGTGCGGCTGCCGGGCGACCCGTCGTGGCCGGCCGGCCAGAGGTTGTAGGCCAGGACGGCCGAGCCGGCGGCGACCACGGCCGCCGCCGCCCAGCGGGCCTGCCTCATCCGCCTCACCCGGTCGGCCGAGCGGCGGTGACTGCCGTGCTGCGGACTGTTCGCGGAATGACGACTGTGCTGGCTCACCGTGCCAACGTAAGAGCGATTCGTCCGGATCGCCCGCCGACGCGCGGCGTCCACCCGTGGGTCGTTCGTCTCTCCTGCGGGTGAAAGACGCGTATTCGGCTACCGCCTCCGTGGTCGCACCGCTACCGTGTGTCCACAACTCCCACATCGTCCGCGCATCGTTCCCGCCGACCACATCCGGCGCCCCGACCAGGCGCCCCGGAACCCGCCGAGGACTCCCGCTGCCTTCGCCACGCATCCCGGAACAGGGCCGCGCCGCGCCCGACGGCCTGGAGCGGTTCAACCGGGCACCCGCGACAACCGCCCGGCACCTTCTGGCCCGCTGCCTGCGCAACCGCCGCTGGGCCGGCCGGATGGCCTCCCACCGGCCGTACCCGGATCTCGCGTCCCTGCTCGCCGCCTCCGACGAGGCGGCCTACGACCTCTCGCCCGACGATCTGCTGGAAGCCGTCCGCGAGGAGTGCCGGATGCTCCGGACGGACGAACTCGCCCGGACCTTCCTCGCGGCGGACGACCCGCTCGCGGCGGCGGCCCTGCCCGCCACGCCGGGCGGCGGCGGTCTGTGGTCCGAGCAGCAGCTGAGGGTGGTGCGCTCGATGCCGCGCGCCGCCCGTACGGCGGTGCGCGCCGCCTGGGTGGCCTACGAGCAGCGGTTCGGGCACGGCTTCGTGCTCTCGCTGGACGGCGTGGACCCGGAGGACGCCCTGAACCACCTGCTCACCACGGTCCGCAGCAGGCTGGCCCTGGCCCCGGAGGACGAGCGGGTGGTCGCCGCCGAGGAGCTGCGGCAACTGGCACGCGAACGACTCACCCGACTGATTCGTTCCGATCGCCCGGATGATTTCGATCCGAGTTGTGCCGAATTCCCCCCCTTCGCACCCCCGCTGGGACTACCGGTTTGATCACATCGGCAGGGCTGCGCTAAAGGTTCCGACAGCACGTCGCTACGATGGCCGGGGCCGGTGGACCGTACCCGGCCGGGCCCGTCCGACAGACAAAGCCGGCGAGGCCCCAATCCCCGCTCCCGGAGGGTTCTTCCGTGCCGGCTGGAACGCTTTACCGCGGACGGGAAGGAATGTGGTCGTGGGTGGCTCACCGAGTCACCGGCGTGCTGATCTTCTTCTTCCTGTTCGTCCATGTGCTCGACACCTCTCTCGTGCGTGTCTCCCCGGAGGCCTACGACGAGGTCGTGGCCACCTACAAGACGCCGCTCGTCGCGCTGCTGGAGTACGGCCTCGTCGCCGCGATCCTCTTCCACGCGCTGAACGGCCTGCGCGTCATCGCCGTCGACTTCTGGTCGAAGGGCACCCGCTACCAGAAGCAGATGCTCTGGGCCGTCGTCGGCGTCTGGGTCGTGCTGATGATCGGCGCGCTGTACCCCGTCCTCGGTCACGCCGCTCGTGAACTCTTCGGGAGCTGACGCGAAGCATGTCGAACAACACCGTCAAGACTGACACCGCTTCGGGCATCGGCCCGGTCGAGGAGGCGGGCGCCTCCCTGTACTCCGCCGACAACCCGGCCCCCGTGATCGAGCCCCCGCGCAAGCGCACCAAGAAGACCGGCAGGGCCACCCGGGGCAACTTCGAGCTGTACGCCTGGCTCTTCATGCGCCTGTCCGGCGTCGTCCTCGTCGTCCTGGTCATCGGCCACCTGCTGGTGCAGCTGGTCCTGGACGGCGGCGTGCAGAAGGTCGGCTTCGCCTTCGTGGCGGGTCGCTGGGCATCGCCGTTCTGGCAGGTCTGGGACCTGCTGATGCTGTGGCTCGCCATGCTCCACGGCACCATCGGCCTGCGCACGATCATCAACGACTACGCGGAGCGCGCGAACACCCGTATGTGGCTCAAGGGCCTCCTCTACACCGCCACGGTGTTCACCATCCTGCTGGGCACGCTGGTGATCTTCACCTTCGACCCGAACATCCGCTAGATCCGGGGCTGCAGACTTCCATGAAGATCCACAAGTACGACACCGTCATCGTCGGCGCCGGCGGCGCCGGCATGCGCGCCGCCATCGAGGCGACGAAGCGCAGCCGCACCGCCGTGCTGACGAAGCTCTACCCCACCCGCTCCCACACGGGCGCCGCGCAGGGCGGCATGGCCGCCGCGCTGGCGAACGTGGAGGAGGACAACTGGGAGTGGCACACCTTCGACACGGTCAAGGGCGGTGACTACCTGGTCGACCAGGACGCCGCGGAGATCCTGGCGAAGGAGGCCATCGACTCGGTCCTCGACCTCGAGAAGATGGGCCTGCCGTTCAACCGGACCCCCGAGGGCCGCATCGACCAGCGCCGCTTCGGCGGTCACTCCCGCAACCACGGCGAGGCCCCGGTCCGCCGGTCCTGCTACGCCGCGGACCGCACCGGCCACATGATCCTCCAGACGCTGTACCAGAACTGCGTCAAGGAGGGCGTGGAGTTCTTCAACGAGTTCTACGTCCTGGACCAGCTGCTCACCGAGGTCGACGGCAAGCAGGTCTCGGCCGGCGTCGTCGCCTACGAGCTGGCCACCGGCGAGATCCACGTCTTCCACGCCAAGTCGGTCATCTACGCCTCCGGCGGCACCGGCAAGTTCTTCCGCGTGACCTCCAACGCGCACACCCTCACCGGTGACGGCCAAGCCGCCGTCTACCGCCGGGGCATCCCGCTGGAGGACATGGAGTTCTTCCAGTTCCACCCGACCGGCATCTGGCGCATGGGCATCCTCCTCACCGAGGGCGCCCGCGGCGAGGGCGGCATCCTCCGCAACAAGCACGGCGAGCGCTTCATGGAGAAGTACGCGCCGGTGATGAAGGACCTCGCCTCGCGTGACGTCGTCTCGCGCTCCATCTACACGGAGATCCGCGAGGGCCGCGGCTGCGGTCCCGAGGGCGACCACGTCTACCTGGACCTCACCCACCTGCCGCCGGAGCAGCTGGACGCCAAGCTGCCGGACATCACCGAGTTCGCGCGCACCTACCTCGGCATCGAGCCCTACACGGACCCGATCCCGATCCAGCCCACCGCGCACTACGCCATGGGCGGCATCCCCACCAACGTGCGGGGCGAGGTCCTCGCCGACAACACCACGGTGGTCCCCGGTCTGTACGCGGCCGGCGAGGTCGCCTGCGTGTCGGTGCACGGCGCCAACCGCCTGGGCACCAACTCGCTGCTGGACATCAACGTCTTCGGCAAGCGGTCCGGCATCGCCGCCGCGGAGTACGCGCACAGCGCCGACTACGCGCCGCTGCCGGAGAACCCGGCCGAGTTCGTGATCTCCGAGGTCGAGCGCCTGCGCAACGCCACGGGCAGCGAGCGGGTGGCCGACATCCGCCGCGAGCTGCAGGACACCATGGACGCCAACGTCATGGTGTTCCGCACCGAGCAGACGATCAAGGCCGCCGTGGACAAGATCGGCGAGCTGCGCGAGCGCTTCAGGAACGTCTCGATCCAGGACAAGGGCAAGCGGTTCAACACCGACCTGCTGGAGGCCGTCGAGCTGGGCAACCTGCTGGAGCTGGCCGAGGTCATGGCCGTCTCCGCGCTCGCCCGCAAGGAGTCCCGCGGCGGTCACTACCGCGAGGACTACCCGAACCGCGACGACGTCAACTTCATGCGCCACACGATGGCGTACCGCGAGGTGGCCGAGGACGGCTCGACGAGCATCCGTCTCGACTACAAGCCGGTCGTTACGACCCGCTACCAGCCGATGGAGCGTAAGTACTGATGGCAACCCCGACCCTGGAGAAGACCGACGGCGGCGCCGAGCCCGGTTTCGCCGACTCCCCGTACATCACGGTCACCTTCCGCGTCCGCCGCTTCAACCCCGAGGTCTCGGCCGAGGCGGAGTGGCAGGACTTCACGCTGGAGATGGACCCGAAGGAGCGCGTGCTCGACGGTCTCCACAAGATCAAGTGGGACCTGGACGGCACGCTCACCTTCCGCCGTTCCTGCGCGCACGGCATCTGCGGCTCCGACGCGATGCGGATCAACGGCAAGAACCGCCTCGCGTGCAAGACGCTGATCAAGGACATCAGCCCCGAGAAGCCGATCACCATCGAGGCCATAAAGGGCCTGACGGTGCTCAAGGACCTCGTGGTCGACATGGAGCCGTTCTTCCAGGCCTACCGCGACGTGATGCCCTTCCTGATCACGAAGGACACCAACGAGCCGACGCGCGAGCGTCTGCAGTCCGCCGAGGACCGCGAGCGGTTCGACGACACCACCAAGTGCATCCTGTGCGCCGCGTGCACGTCGTCCTGCCCGGTGTTCTGGAACGACGGCCAGTACTTCGGTCCGGCCGCGATCGTGAACGCCCACCGCTTCATCTTCGACAGCCGTGACGAGGCGGGCGAGCAGCGCCTGGAGATCCTCAACGACCGTGACGGCGTGTGGCGCTGCCGCACCACCTTCAACTGCACGGACGCCTGCCCGCGTGGCATCGAGATCACCAAGGCGATCCAGGAGGTCAAGCGCGCGCTGATCACGCGTCGCATCTGACCCCGGCTGCCACCCGGCAGAGCCGTACGACGAGGGCCCCGCACACACCGTGCGGGGCCCTCGTCGTCGTGGCGTGCGGGGCGGGGGTGACACTTTCCGACCGGGTGGCGCTGAGGGAAGTGGGCCGACTGGTCATCGGCCGTCGCGGGAGCCAGGAGTTTCCCCCCGTACATCTGGCTCTCGCACCTCGCGCGGGCGGGGCACGTTCCCCCTGCCCCGCCCGCGCACTCCTCTCTCCGCACTCTCCTCACCTCGCCGCTCCGCCCGGTGACCGGCGTCCGCGGCTAACGGTGGACGACCACCTTGTCGCCCTCGCGGACCACCGCGAACAGCTGTGCGATCAGCTTCTCGTCCCGCACGTTGACGCAGCCGTGCGAGGCGCCCGCGTAGCCGCGGGCGGCGAAGTCGGGCGAGTAGTGGACCGCCTGGCCGCCGCTGAAGAACATCGCGTACGGCATCGGCGAGTCGTACAGCGTCGAGACGTGGTGCCGGGACTTCCAGTAGACGGTGAACTCGCCCTCCCGGGTGGGGGTGGCGACGGAGCCGAAGCGGACCGCCATGTGGGAGACCGTTTTCCCGTCCACCATCCAGCGCAGGGTGCGGGTCGTCTTGTCGACGCACAGTACCCGGCCCTTCAGGCAGCGCGCGTCCGGCAGGCCGGGCTCCTGGCCGCCCATCAGGAACAGCTCCCACTGCCCCGGTTCGGCGGTCATGTCCAGCAGGCGCTGCCAGCTGACGGAGTCCATCCGGCCGGTGCGGGGCAGCCCGCGCTTGTCCTGGAAGCCCTCCACCGCCTTCTCGGTGGCCTTGTCGTACACGCCCGTCGGCCCCTGGAACAGCCAGGCGATCTGCCGCAGCCGGGCCTGGAGCTCCCGGACGTCGCGTCCCTCGTCGCCCGGCTTCCACAGCACCTTCGCCGGGGCGGGAGCGGGCGAGGCGGTCTCCCCCGAGGACGCGGAGGGCGAGGGCGAACGGGACGGCGCCGGGGACCGGGTGGCGGGCGCCGCGGACGCGGCGTCGGCGGGCGCCGGGGCGGCGGAGGCCCGGGGCGCGGCGTTCCCGTCGTCACCGGTGGCCCCGGTCCACGCCGGTTCGCTGCCCGGCTCCACGGAGCAGCCCGCCACGGCGGCCGCCATCGCGGCCACCGCCGCGGCGGCCACAGGCCACCTTCGCGTGCCGCGTTCCGTCGTTCCTGCTGTGCGTGTCATCGCGCCGACCCCCGTCGTGTGTGCGCCGTGCTGTCCCGTTGTCGTCATGCTCCCCGCCGCGGCGGCCGGCCGAACCAGGGCTCACCCAGGCGTGTTGTGAGCAAGGTCCCAGCGTGTGCCCCTCCACCGACCGCGCGCCCGCCGCTACAGTCCGTGGCAGGAGCCGCATTTACCGGCGAGTAACCCCAGTGGTCAACCCCCCAGCAAGGACGCGGAGGCACATTCCATGGCGCGCGAGTCGGAGTCCGGACTGCCCATCGAGCCGGTCTACGGGCCGGGCGCCCTGGAGGGCTGGGATCCCGCCGCCAAACTGGGCGAGCCCGGATCGTATCCCTTCACCCGCGGCGTGTACCCCTCGATGTACACGGGCCGTCCGTGGACCATGCGGCAGTACGCGGGCTTCGGCACCGCCGTCGAGTCCAACCAGCGCTACAAGCAGCTGATCGCCAACGGCACCATGGGCCTGTCGGTCGCCTTCGACCTGCCCACCCAGATGGGCCACGACTCGGACGCCCCGATCGCCTCCGGCGAGGTCGGCAAGGTCGGCGTGGCGATCGACTCCATCGACGACATGCGGATCCTCTTCGGCGGCATCCCGCTGGACAAGGTGTCCACGTCGATGACGATCAACGCCCCCGCCTCGCTGCTGCTCCTGCTCTACCAACTCGTCGCCGAGGAGCAGGGCGTGAGCGCGGACAAGCTCACCGGCACGATCCAGAACGACGTGCTCAAGGAGTACATCGCCCGCGGGACGTACATCTTCCCGCCCAAGCCCTCGCTGCGGCTGATCGCGGACATCTTCAAGTACTGCAAGGCCGAGATCCCGAAGTGGAACACCATTTCGATCTCCGGCTACCACATGGCCGAGGCCGGCGCCTCGCCCGCGCAGGAGATCGCCTTCACCCTGGCCGACGGCATCGAGTACGTCCGCACCGCGGTCGCCGCCGGCATGGACGTCGACGACTTCGCGCCCCGCCTGTCGTTCTTCTTCGTCTCCCGCACGACCATCCTGGAGGAGGTCGCCAAGTTCCGCGCGGCCCGCCGCATCTGGGCCCGGATCATGCGGGACGAGTTCGGCGCGAAGAACCCGAAGTCGATGATGCTGCGCTTCCACACGCAGACCGCCGGCGTCCAGCTCACCGCCCAGCAGCCCGAGGTCAACCTGGTCCGCGTCGCCGTGCAGGGCCTGGCGGCGGTGCTCGGCGGCACGCAGTCGCTGCACACCAACTCCTTCGACGAGGCCATCGCGCTGCCCACCGACAAGTCGGCCCGCCTGGCGCTGCGCACCCAGCAGGTGCTCGCCTACGAGACCGACGTGACGGCGACCGTCGACCCGTTCGCGGGCTCCTACGTCGTCGAGCGGATGACCGACGAGCTGGAGGAGCTGGCCGTCGGGCTGATGGAGAAGGTCGAGGAGATGGGCGGCGCGGTCTCCGCCATCGAGCGCGGCTTCCAGAAGTCCGAGATCGAGCGCAGCGCCTACCGGATCTCGCAGGAGACCGACGCGGGCGAGCGGGTCGTGGTGGGCGTCAACCGCTTCCAGCTCGACGAGGAGGAGCCCTACGAGCCGCTGCGGGTCGACCCGGCGATCGAGGCCCAGCAGGCGGAGCGGCTGGCCCGGCTGCGGGCCGAGCGCGACCAGGGGGCGGTGGACGCCGCCCTCGCCGCGCTGAAGAAGGCGGCGGAGGGCGAGGACAACGTCCTCTACCCGATGAAGGACGCGCTGCGGGCGCGGGCGACGGTCGGCGAGGTCTGCAACGCCCTCCGCGACGTCTGGGGCACGTACATCCCCTCCGACGCGTTCTGATTTCCGGGGGCGGTCCCGACGGGCCCGCACCCCGGCTCGGCTCGTCCCGCGCGCGGCCTCGCGGCCGGGGGAGCGGGACCTTCAACTGCCCCATCCCGTGCTGCGGGCGGCTGGGCCGCCCAGGGGGCGATGGGGGCACCCCCTGCTCGAGCGGAGTCGAGAGCTTGGGGGAGGGCGGGCGCAGGCGGTGAGGTCGCACGTGAGGGCTCGCTCCACGCCGCGTGAGCGCCTCCGCCGCACGCGGCGGTTCCCTCGTGCCGTGGCACGTGACCGCCCTGCCGCGCAGCGGTACAGCGCCCGGACCCCCAGGGCCCCGCAGGGGGAGTTGGCCCCGCCGTCACCCCCGCGTCGGCCCCGGTTCCCACCATTCGCCCCGACGTCCGCGCGCATTCACCCGTCCGACGTTTTCCCTTCCTAGCGTGCTCGCAGAACCCGACAGGTGACAGCGAGCGGCAGCAAGCAGGAGTGGCATGACGGCGGTCGAGGAGAGACGTCCGGGCACCAGAGGCGCGGGGCAGCTGGAGGACTGCCTCGCCGCCTGCGCGGTGCACAGCGGCAAGTTGGTCGGCAGCGTCGACCGTCGGCGCGGTGAGCTCGCCGAGGAACTGCGCAAGCTGCTCGCGCTGTGGAGCATGCGTCCGGCCGGCCAGGCGGCCCCGCAGGGCGCCTCCGGCGCGGCGGCGGTGCTGAAACGGGTGGTGAAGGGCGGCTCCGCCGGGACCCGGCTCACCAACGACGTGCTGGACGCGCTGATCGCCGTCGCCGACAAGGCGCTGCGCTGCGACTACGACGACGAGCGCCGCCTCGCCGAGCTGATCGCCGACACCGTGCTGGGGCTGCGCGAGAACTCCCGGGCCGGCTGGCGGCTGCGCGCCCGCGTGACGGAGGCGAGGGGCGACGAGCCGGCCGCCGTCGCGGCGTACACCCGCTTCCTGGAGCTCACCAGCAACGACGGCACCGGCATCGCCGCCAAGGTGACCGGCCTGCGCACCGCGGCCGACCGCGAACGCGACCTGCTGGACCTGCTGGGCCGCACCCGCCCCGGCGCGCAGACGCTCGCCGCCCGGCGTTCCGCCACCGAACTGTGGGCCGAGGGCCTGGAGCTGCGCGCCCGCGGCGCCCGGGACGAGGCGGAGGACCTGCTGGTCGCCGCCCTGCTGGCGCACGCCAGCTCCGGCGCCCCGGTTCCCGACCGGCAGCGGCTGCTGGCCGGTTACGTCGACCTGCGCGTCGAGGACGCCCGCACCGGCGGCGACCCGCGGGGGACCGGCGCGCTCACCGAGCTGGCCGCCCTGTGGTCCGAGCAGCACCGCACCCGACGGCGCGGCCCGGTCGCCGACCCCGCCATGGGCGGCGTCACCTGGCTGAGCCTCGGCGAGTTCCGCAACACGATCGCGGGCCGCTCGGTGTGCCTGGTCGCCAACTCCGGCCGGGCCGGCTCCAGCGGCCTGGGCCGGGAGATCGACGACTACGACCTGGTGGTCCGGTTCAACTCCTACCGGATCGACCCGGCCCACACCGGCAGCCGGACCGACATCCACGCCACCATCCACAAGCACGGCTTCAACTGGGACAAGCCGGTGACCACCCGGCTGGTCTTCGGCGGGCTCTCGCACGAGTGGAAGTACTCGCTGCGCAACCGCCTGGTGCCCGGAGCCCAGGAGTACCTGGGCGACGAGTCGCTGCGCTGGCCGCTGCGCAACATCGGCAAGGCCGGCCCCGAGGAGTGGCCGGCCATCCCCACCACCGGCTTCAACATGCTGTGGCTGCTGGACTTCCTGGACGTCAACCCGGTGATCGACCTGATCGGCTTCGACTTCTACGAGAGCGGCGCCTACCGCGTCGACGCGGCGATGAAGCTGCCCATCACCACCGTCCACGAGTACACCAGCGAGAAGGATTGGGTCCTCGCCCGGGCCCGCCGCGTGACCGACACGAGGATCTCCCTGCGATGACCGCCACCCTCCCCGACCTGACCGCCGAGGCCCGGCAGACCTCCCCGCGGGCCGGCGCCGTGCCCGACACCGCCGCGCACGCGCTCACCGGCCGGCGGCGGATCGCCTTCGCCGCCTACGTCGACGAGAACTACCTGCCCGGCTTCCTGACCCTGCTGCGCAGCCTCGCCCTGACCAACCCGGGCGTGTGCGAGGACTTCGTCGTCCTCTACGACGACCTGCGGCCCTCCTCCGTCGCCCGCATCCGCGCCCTGCACCCGCGGATCGTGCTGCGCCCGGTGGACGCGGAGCACTACGACTCCTACGCCAAGGGCGACCAGCACAACTACCTGGTCCGCAAGGCCTACTTCATCCTCGACGTGTTCCGCATCCGGGACTACGACACGGTGATCACCCTGGACACCGACATGGTGGTCCTCGGCGACCTGGGTGAGCTGCTGCGACTGCGCGAGGGGCTCGCGGCGGTCCCGCAGTTCTTCCACGGCCGGCACAAGCTGAACTCAGGGCTCCTGGTCATCCAGCGCGAGTACCTGTCGGACGCGTTCTGCGCCCGGATCGACGAGACCGGCCGCACCGGCGCGTACGAGCTGGACAAGCACGACCAGGGCGTCCTCAACGCCGTCCTGGACGGGGAGTTCACCCGCCTCGACGCGCGCTACAACTTCGTCAAGCGGCGGCTCTCCGGCGACCTGGAGGTCCCCGACGACGTCGCGATCCTCCACTTCACCGGCCGCCACAAGCCCTGGCAGGGCGGCGAGGCCGGCTACACGCGGGCGGAGGAGCGCTGGCACGAGTACGCGATGACGGACGACGAGTTCCGGGCCGCCTTCGCCGCGCTGCCCGCCGGGGCCGGCGTCCACCACGACCTGCTCGTCCACCTCGGCACCGCCCACGTGGAGCGCACCGGGGACCCGGAGACCGCCCGCCGGGTGGCGTCCGCGCACATCGCGGCGGGGGAGTACCAGGAGGCCGTGGACGTCCTCGGCCGGGTCCGGCTCACCGTTGACGACTCCGCGGGCCACGAGGTGCTCGGCCACGCCCTGATGAGCGTCTCCCGGTACGAGGAGGCCCGCACCCACCTGCTGCTGGCCGCCGCCGACCCCGGCCGGGCCGCCGTCGCCTGCGCCCGGCTTGCCCAGATCGCCTGGGTGCACGGCCGGGACGACGAGGCCCGGCGGCACGCGAACACCGGCCTGTCCGTCGACCCGACGCACCGGCCCAGCCGCATCTGGGCCGAGCGCACCCGCCCCGGCGCCGCGCTGCCCGGGCAGCAGCAGGGCGCGCCGGAGGACCAGCTCGCCCACGTCGCCTTCTACATGGAGCGGCAGGGCAACGCGGGCGACAAGCTGCTCCCGGAGAGCGTGCGGCAGGCATTCGGCGCCGACACCACCTCCCGGCGCTGGCATCCCGTCCACGCCCACCGACTCTTCGACAAGGCGGCCCTGGAGCGGGTCAACGCCCGCCGCGGCCTGGTGATCGGCGGCGGCGGCCTGTTCATCCCCGACACCATGCCCAACGGGGCCAGCGGCTGGCAGTGGAACGTCTCCGACGAGGCGCTCCGCGCGATCGACGTGCCGATCGTGGTGTACGCGGTCGGGTTCAACGCCTTCGACGGACAGTCCTACCGGGCCCGCCGGTTCGCCGAGAGCCTGCGCCTGCTGGTGGAGCGGTCGGCCTTCTTCGGGCTGCGCAACCACGGCTCCATCGAGAAGGTCCGCGCGATGCTGCCGGAAGCCCTGCGGGACAAGGTGCGCTTCCAGCCCTGCCCCACCACCGTCGCCCGGCACATCGTCCCCGGCTGGACCGACCCGGTGCGCCGTCAGGACACCGTTCTGCTGAACGCCGCCTACGACCGCGCGGGCCTGCGCTTCGGCCACGACTACGACCACTTCCTCGCCGAGACGGCCAAGGCGGTGCGCGCGATCGGCGAGCGCGCCGAGGTGCGCTGCGTGGCGCACGCGCTGGAGGACGAACGGATCGCCTTCGACCTGCGGCGCGAGCACGGCATCTCGCTGCCGGTGATCCCGATGTACGACTACGACAACGACCGGATACGGGAGACCTACGCGGACACCCGGCTGGTGATCGGGATGCGCGGCCACGCGGGGATGATCCCGTTCGGCCTCGGCACGCCGATCGTCAGCCTGATCTCCCACCCGAAGATGGCGTACTTCCTGCGGGACATCGGCCGCCCCGAGTGGGGCGTGTCGGTCCACGACCGTGACCTCGGCGCGGTCCTCACCGAGCGGGCGCTGGGCATCCTCGACGACCACGACGCCACCGTCGCGGACGTCCACGCCCGTCAGGCCGAGCTGTGGGAGGTCACCCGGGAGAACGCCGCGCGGATCAAGGCCCTCCTGGACCGCTGAGGTCCGGCGCACGACGCCTGAGGGGCCGCCCACCGGGGGCGGCCCCTCACGCCGTCCTGGACGTGCCGTGCCGCTCAGAGCGCCCGCGGCCGGCGCGCCCGCAGGGACCGGGCCCTGCGGACGGCGCCGCGGAGGGTGCGGCTGCGGGCCAGGAAGGTCAGGCGGTCCGGGACCCCGCCCGGCAGGGCGAGGCCGGTCAGGCGGCGGCGCTTGAAGTAGCGCAGCCACCGCGCGTCCTGGTGCCCCCTGAGGAACCGCTCGGCCTCCGGGCGCAGCGCGGGGTGGATCCTCGGCTGCATCGCGAACCCCACCGCCCGCACCAGCTCGCCGAGTTCGTCGACGGTCATGGACGCCCGCTGCTCGCGGACCGCGTCGGCGTCGTCGAGGTCGGGCAGCAGGGCGTCGACCACGGTCACCGGGATCCGGTTGCTGTTCTCGTACGGGCTCAGCCGCTCCAGCAGCAGGCCGGTGCGGGCGCGGGCCACCGGGATGCCGTGCAGGGCGGAGGCGGTGAGCAGCGCGGTGGAGAAGCAGCCGGCCACCAGCGCGGGCCGGATCCGCCGGAACAGCACCTCGGCGAGGACCGGCGCGTCCAGCACGGTCAGCTCGGCGCCCAGGCGCTCCGCCTCGTCCACCACGGCGCGGTGCCAGGCGGCGGGCGCGGTGGGGTGCGGCTTGAAGACCAGGGACCGGTGGCCGAGGGCGACCGCGCCGCGCACCAGCCGCAGGTGCAGGTCCTCCTCCTCCTGGGGGGTGAGGATGTTCAGCGCCGACAGGTACTGCCCGAGCAGCAGGGCCGGACCCTCGGGGAGCGCGGGCAGGTCGTCCGCCCGCTCGGCCAGTTCGTCGAGGACCTTGCCGAACGCGTCCGTGGGGACCAGTTCGGCGGGCACGCCGAACTCGGTGAGCAGCAGCGGCCGCAGGCCCGGCACCAGGTCCAGGTGCAGGACCCGGGTGACGCGGGTGCCGACCAGGGGGTCCAGCTTGATCCGGGTGGGGCCGTAGCTCATCAGGCCGTCCGCGTACACGGTCAGCGGGGCGCCGTGGAAGATCTGTGCCACCCCCAGCGCCGGCTGGGCCTGGACCGACTCCACGGCCAGCTCCACGTCGTCGTCGCCCAGGCCCCAGGCGAGACGGAAGTGGCGCTCCCACAGGACGGTGTCCTCCTCGCGGGGCGACCAGCCGGACGGGTGGAACGGGGCGATCGCCTCGTTCCAGGAGCGGACCTCGTCGAAGCGCCCGCGCAGCGCGGCGAAGCCGGGGGCCTCGTCGAGGGCCGGGGTGGTCTCCGGCACGGCGGCGTTGTTGGAGACCAGCAGGACGCGGCGTCCGGCGTCCTGGCCGAAGCAGCCCGCGTCCAGGGCGGCGGCCAGGGTGGCGGCGCCGTAGAGGGTCGAGGCGAGGAAGATCTGCGTGGTCACGCGGCGGCTCCCACGGCCGGGCGGCGGCGCAGCCGGCGCAGCCGGGTCGCGCGTTCGGCGTCCATCGAGTCCAGGGTGTGCTCCAGCACGTCCTGCGGCATGCGGCGCAGCGCGGCCGCGCTCAGCGCGCGCAATTTCCGGCCCACTTCCGGCTGATATCTGCCGTCCGCGTCGGCGGCGAGATGGTGGTGCATCATCGCGCAATAGGTGCGCACCACCTTCGGCAGGAGTTCTTCCCCGTCCGGGTCCTCGGCGGTTTCCGCGAGCACCAGATCGAATGCGCGCAGGAAATCCAATTGGCGTTCGTCGCCGATTCGGGTGAGCGAGGACGCCACGCCGCGGCGGTAGAAGACGCCGTACAGGTTCAGCACGGCGAACGAGTCGGCCCCCCGGTGCATCCGCCACGTCCACAGGCGGTCCTCGCAGGTGTGCAGGCCTTCGGTGAACCGGAGCAGGCCGCGGTCCTCCAGCCGCCGGTGGTAGACGTCCGCCCACACGAAGGGGTGGTCCACGGACGTCGAGCGGTCCGCGGGGAGGATCGCCGACCGAGGGCTCATGACCCGGCCCCGGCGCCCGTGCGGCACCCGCTGGACCACGCGTTCGCGCCCCGTGGAGCGGACGTGGTCGGTGCGGACGAAGTCGCAGCCCAGGTCGTCCATGGCCGCGACCAGCCGCCCGTAGTGGCCGGGGACGAGCCAGTCGTCGCCGTCCAGGAAGGTCACGTACCGGCCGCGCGCCGCCTCCAGTCCGGTGTTGCGCGCGGCGGCGATGCCCCGGTTGCGCTCGTGCCGCAGCAGTCGCGCGCCCGGCAGGCGGCGTTCCGCCCGTTCCAGCAGGTCGGGGGTGTCGTCGGTCGAGCAGTCGTCGACCAGCAGGATCTCGACGTCGGGTCCGGTATTTGCCTCGAGGCTCCTCAGGGTGTCGGGCGCGTACTGCCGCACGTTGAAGAAGGGAACGATCACGGAGAGCTTGACCACGCCTTCGACGCTAGGCGCTCGTCCGGCCCGCGTTCTTATCCCTCGGTGGACTTAGGGTGAACAGGGGCCGGAAAGGACGTGAACCGTCCTTCTCCGAAATGCTCCCACCGGCCGATTGGTTTCGCGGCGGCTTTCTGTTCACCGTTTGTTGCCGTGCGGTTGGGCCGGGCCTCGGAATGCCTTTCTAGCGTTCCTGGTGTGTCAGCACGCACTACGCAAACGTCAGCAGCCGCTCCGCTGCGGGTCGCGGTCCTCGCGGACTCCGACACCCGGTGGAAGTGGGGCGCCCTCACCGCACGGCGGCTCGCGCCGGCCGGCCGGGAGGTCCGCCTCGACGGCCGCCTCCTGCGCGGCCGCGCCACGCCCACCCCGCGCCAGCTCGCCGAGGTCGGCGTCGAGGCCGACTCCCTGCGCGAGGTGAGCGCCGTCGAGTTCCTGCGCGCCGCCTCCGAGGAGCGGTACGACGTGGTGGTGCTCGCCCTGGTGGGCGGCGGCGTCCAGGCCATGCTGCACGGACTGCGCCACGTGTGGGGCGCCCGCGCCGAGAGCCGACGGCCCGTGGTCGTCACCGGCTACGTCGGCGTCGTCTACGAGAAGCTCGCCGACGGCCTGCTGCTGCGCCACGGCGCCGACCTGGTGCTCGCCAACTCGACGCAGGACGCGGACCGTTTCCGCGCCGTGTACGAGGGAGTGGGCGCCGATTCGGACGCCGTCACCGAGGTGGCGCTGCCCTTCCTCGGCGGCGAGCCCTACCGGGGGGAGAGCCAGGACCGGCCCCGCACCGTGGTGTTCGCGGCCCAGCCCTCCGTGCCGGAGACCCGCAAGGACCGCGTGTACCTGCTGGAGCGGCTCATCGGGCACGCCCGGCGGCACCCGGAGCGCGAGGTCCTCCTCAAGCTCCGCTCCCGGCCCGGCGAGCACACCACCCACATCGAGGAACTGCCCTACCAGAAGCTGGTGCAGCGCCTGGACCGGCCGTCCAACTTCCGCCTCGTCTACGGTCACATGGGTGAGGTCCTGGACCGCACCGACCTGCTGGTGACGGTGTCCTCGACGGCGGCCCTGGAGTCCCTGCACCGCCGCATCCCCACCGCGGTCCTCACCGACCTCGGGGTGCGCGAGGCGCTCGGCAACCACCACTTCACCGGCTCCGGCATCCTCGCCTCCTTCCACGAACTGGACGCCGGGCACCTGCCGGTCCCGGACGAGGAGTGGCTGGCCCGCCAGGGAGTGGCGGCCGACGGCGGCTACCAGCACGCCTACGACGCCGCCCGCGAACGCCTCGCCGAGCTGCTCGGGACGCCCCGGCTGCCGCCGCTCGACCCGTACTACACGCACCGCACCGCGCCGGGCTACCTGCCCGGCATCCTCGCCCGCCACCACCTGGCCCCCGACGGGGCCCCGCTGTCCGGCGCACCCGTCGCCGACCGCGCGCCCGGCCCGCTGCGCCGGGCGGTGCGGGAGACCGCGCGCGGCGCCTACCGGCACGGGGTGCAGCGAGTGGCCCCCCTGATCCGACGCCTGGGAGAGCTGTGAACACCCCGACCACCCCGCCGGCCCCCGGCCGCCACGTCCTCGCGGTGATCCCCGCCCGGGGCGGCTCCAAGGGGGTCCCCGGCAAGAACCTCGCCCCGGTCGCCGGCGTCCCGCTGGTGGTCCGCGCGGTGCGGGCCTGCCTCGCCGCCCGCCAGGTCACCGCCGTGGCCGTCTCCACCGACGACCCGGCCATCGCCGACGCGGCCCGCGCCGCGGGGGCACAGGCGGTGCTGCGCCCCGCGGCCATCGCCGGGGACACCGCCACCTCCGAGTCCGCCGTCCTGCACGCCCTGGACGCCCACGAGGCGCTCACCGGCACACCCGTCGACGTGGTCCTCCTCGTCCAGTGCACCAGCCCGTTCCTCACCGCCGAGGACGTCGACGGCGTCGCCGCGGCGGTGGCCGAGGACGGCGCCGACACCGCGGTCACCGTCGCCCCCTTCCACGGCTTCCTGTGGCGCGACGACGCCACCGCGCGGGCCACCGGACCCGGCGGGCACGGCGTGAACCACGACAAGGCGTACCGGCCGCGCCGCCAGGACCGTCCCCAGGACCTCCTGGAGACCGGCGCCGCCTACGCCATGGACGCGGCGGGTTTCCGCGCCCACCTGCACCGCTTCTTCGGCCGCACCGAGCTGGTCCGCACGGACCCCGCCCGGGTGCTGGAGATCGACGACCCGCACGACCTCGCCCGCGCCCGCGCGTTGGCGCCGCTCCTCGACGACGTCGCCGACCCGGCCGGCCCGGCCGGCCGCGGCCGTTCCGACCACCCGATCCACGACCTCGCACGCACCAGGTAAGGAAGTCCCCCGCATGAACAGCACCACCACCCTCACGTCCGTCGGCGCCATCAACTCCCGCCTGCGCGCCTTCGGTTCGCGGCTGGTCGGCACCGGGCAGCCGGTCTACGTCACCGGTGAGATCGGCATCAACCACAACGGCGACCTCGACAACGCCATCCAGCTGATCGACGCCGCCGCCGACGCAGGCTGCGACGCCGTGAAGTTCCAGAAGCGCACCCCCGAGATCTGCACCCCGCGCGACCAGTGGGACATCGAGCGCGACACCCCCTGGGGCCGGATGACCTACATCGACTACCGCCACCGCGTCGAGTTCGGCGAGGACGAGTACCGCGCCATCGACGAGCACTGCAAGGAGCGCGGCATCGACTGGTTCGCCTCCCCGTGGGACACCGAGGCGGTCGCCTTCCTGGAGAAGTTCGACCTCCCCGCCCACAAGGTGGCCTCCGCCTCCCTCACCGACGACGAGCTGCTGCGCGCCCTGCGCGCCACCGGCCGCGCGGTGATCCTCTCCACCGGCATGTCGACGCCCAAGCAGATCCGGCACGCCGTCGAGGTCCTCGGCTCCGAGAACATCGTGCTCTGCCACGCCACCTCGACCTACCCGGCCAAGGCGGAGGAGCTCAACCTGCGGGTGATCAACACGCTCCAGCAGGAGTTCCCCAACGTCCCGATCGGCTACTCCGGCCACGAGACCGGCCTGCAGACCACGCTCGCCGCGGTCGCCCTCGGCGCCGTCTTCGTCGAGCGCCACATCACCCTCGACCGCGCCATGTGGGGCTCCGACCAGGCCGCCTCCGTGGAGCCGCAGGGCCTGGCCCGCCTGGTGCGCGACATCCGCACCATCGAGGCGTCCCTCGGCGACGGCGTCAAGAAGGTCTACGAGTCCGAGCTCGGCCCGATGAAGAAGCTGCGCCGCGTCGCCGGCGTGGTCGCCGAGGCCGAGGTCCGGGCGCCCGCCGTCTGAGCGCGGCGCCCTCCCACCCCCACCCCCACCGACAGGACGGCTGGTCAGCCCATGAGCACCGTGAGCACCGAGAGCCCGCGCACGCTCGCCTTCGTCGAGAGTCCCGTTCAGCTGCTCAACGTCATGGAATGGGCGGCGCACGCCCGCGAGCGCGGCGTCGGGCTGGTCGTCCTGTCGCCCACCGACCCGATGAGCCGGGGCCAGCTGCGGCGGATGTCCGAGCTGGCCCGCGGCGAGGGCCACGACGTCCGCTGGGAGGAGGCCCGGGGCGGCGCGCTGGCCCCCTTCAAGACCGTCGGAGGGCTCACCGGCCCGCTGCGGCGGGCGGAGCGGATCGTCGTCGGCGACCCGTTCTCCCGCTACGTGCAGCTGCTGCTGGGCATCGCGCCGGCCCGGGACCTGGTGGTCGTCGACGACGGCACCGCCACGCTGGAGTTCACCGCGCAGCTGGTGCGGCGCGAGCCGCTGGTGCGGTGGCACCGGCGCGGGGCGCGACCCTCGCCGCGCGACCTCGCGCTCGCGCCCGTCTCCCGCTACGCGCGGCGGCGGCTGACGCCCCGGGAGCGGCGGCGGGTGGAGATCTTCACCGCCATGCCGCTGGCGGAGGTCCCCGCGGACGCGGTGGTCACCGTCAACGACTTCGCCTGGACCCGGGCCGCCTTCGGGCCGCCCACGGTCACCGAGGGGGCCGACCTGGTGGGGACGTCCCTGGTCGAGACGGGGGTGGTGGACGTCGAGGCGTACATGGCGGCGGTGGGGCGGCTCGCGCGGGAGCACGGGGTGCGGCGGTACTTCGCGCACCGGCGCGAGAGCGCGGAGAAGCTCCACCGGATCGCGGTGGAGAGCGGGTTGTCGGTGGTGCGGCCGGACCTGCCGCTGGAGCTGATCGCCCGGCGCGGGCCGATCGCCCGCACGGTGCTGAGCTTTCCCTCCACCGTGCTGCACACCCTGCCGTCCACGCTGGCCGGCACGGGGGCGCGTGTGACCCCCTGCCCCATAGACCCCACCTGGCTCACCCCCCGCACCACCCCCACCGCCCACCGCTTCCTCACCACCATCACCCCACCCGCCGCAGCGGCCTGACCCCCGCCTGTGGGCGGCTGGGCCGTGCCGGCCCCCCGGGACGGGCCCCGTGCGGAGGGACCGTGCGGTGGGGGAGAGGCCGGGCTTCGCTCTGGGCAGGTCCGGTCAGGCGGTGGCCTCGCGGCGGCGGCGTACCGTGGCGACGCCCGCGAGGGCGAGGCCCACGCCGAGGACGATCGCGCCCCGCGCCCACACCTCCGCCTCCACCTGCGTCGCGAGCAGCACACACGAGGCGACGCCCAGCACCGGGACCACGGACGGCGCCCGGAAATGCCCGTCGGACGACTCACCCTCGGGGTCCCGCCGCCGCAGCACCAGCACCGCCGTGTTGACGACCAGGAAGACGATCAGGAGCAGCAGCACCAGCGTGGAGGCCAGCGACTCCACACTGCCGGTGACGGCGAGCAGGATCGACAGCGCCGTCGTCGCGGCGATCGCGGCCCACGGCGTCCGCCGCTCGGGCAGGACCCGCGCCAGCACCGACGGCAGCAGCCCGTCACGGGCCATGCCGTAGGCGAGGCGGGAGGACATGATCCCGGTCAGCAGCGCCCCGTTCGCCACCGCGACCAGCGCGATCGCGCCGAACAGCCACCCGGGGACGCCGCCCGCCGCCTCGACGACCTCAAGCAGCGGCCCGCTGGACCCGGCCAGCCGCTCCGTCGGCACCGCGGCCGAGGCGACCACGCCGACCGCGACGTACACCACGCCCGCGGTGAGCAGCGCGCCGAACAGCGCCCGGGGGAAGGAGCGCCGCGGGTTCGCCGTCTCCTCGGCGACGTTGGCGGAGGTCTCGAAACCGACGAAGGAGTAGTACGATAGGACCGCGCCGCTCAGCAGCGCGCCCCAGGCGCCGTGCTCGGCGGTGCCCAGCCGGGTGAGCCGGGAGGGGTCGCCGTCGCCGCGCAGCACCAGCCACGCGCCGAGCCCGACGACCAGCAGCAGACCGCCCACCTCGATCACCGTGGCGACCACGTTGCCCGCGGTGGACTCCTTGATGCCACGCGCGTTGACCAGCGCGAGGAGGAAGAGGAAACCGATGACCACCGGCACCACCGGCAGCGGCACGAACTCGGCGAGGTAGTCGCCGGCGAAGCCGCGGGCCAGCGCGCCGACCGAGACGATGCCGGCGGCCAGCATGCAGAACCCGGTGACGAACCCGACGAACGGCCCGTACGCCCGGTTGGCGTAGTGCGACGCGCCACCCGCACGGGGGTACTTGGTTGCCAGTTCCGCATAGGAGGCCGCGGTCAGCAGGGCGAGGCCCAGCGCCAGCAGCAGAGGGGCCCACACCGCGCCGCCGGAGTCGGCGGCGATCTCGCCGACCAGCACGTACACGCCTGCGCCGAGGACGTCGCCGAGGATGAAGAAGTAGAGCAGCGGGGTGGTGAGCGCCCGCTTCAGCGGGGTGTCCGCCGTGGCGGCGGGCTGCGGTGGGGTGACAGTGGCCATGCCCCCGCGTGTCCCCCGAACCGCGCCCCGCACGCCTGACGGGGCGACGGATGCGTCCCGATGGGCGGACCACGACGGCGTGATTTCGGCCATGCGTGGTAACCGTGGAGCAAGGCCCACCGCGCCGGGACGTCCGGACGGAGCGGCTTCTCGGGATACGCCGGAAAAACGGTCGAGCATACCCACAGGAGGAGTCGCGCAACCGTCGGGCGGCCCTGTTTTCGTCCCCCGGCGGGCTGATCTTTTGCCGATCGACGGGCGCGAAGCCGCCCAGCAGCCCTACCCTGCAGAGGGTGAACCAGTTGAAGTCCAGAGAGTCCGAGGCCGACCCGGCGGACACCGCCGAGGAGGCCGTCGCAGCCGCCGGTGACGCCGCCGTCGCCGCGGCCGAGGGCGCCCGGGTGGCGCAGACCGCCGTGACCGTCGCCGAGGCGGCGCTGCCCGGAGCCGCGCTGCCGGGCACGCTTCCCGACGACCTGCGCGCCGAACTGATCGCCTTCCGCCGTGACATCCACATGCACCCGGAGCTCGGCAACCAGGAGTTCCGCACCACCAAGGCGATCAAGGCCCGCCTGGAGCGGGCCGGCCTGCGGCCGCGGGTGCTCGCGAGCGGCACCGGACTCGTCTGCGACATCGGCGTGGAGGGCGCCACCGCCGCCTACGAGGGCACGTCCGCCCCCGTCGAGGCGGGCCTGCGCGGCATGCTCGCGCTGCGCGCCGACATCGACGCGCTGCCCATCCCGGACATGAAGACGGACTGCGCCTACCGGTCCACCGTGCCCGACCGCGCCCACGCCTGCGGCCACGACGTGCACACGACGATCGTGCTCGGCGCCGGCCTGGTGCTCGCCGAGCTGCACCGCCAGGGGCGTCTGCCGCGCCCGGTGCGGCTGCTGTTCCAGCCGGCCGAGGAGGTCATGCCCGGCGGCGCGCTCGGCGCGATCGCCGACGGCGTGCTGGAGGGCGTCGGCCGGATCGTCGCGGTGCACTGCGACCCGAAGGTGGAGGCCGGCCGGATCGGTCTGCGCACGGGCGCGATCACCTCGGCCTGCGACCGGCTGGAGGTCGCCCTGGACGGCCCCGGCGGCCACACCGCCCGCCCGCACCTGACCACCGACCTGGTGACGGCCGCCGCGCGCATCGCGGTGGACGTGCCGGCCGTGGTCGCCCGCCGGGTGGACGCCCGCAGCGGGCTGTCGGTCACCTGGGGCCGCATCGAGTCCGGCCACGCCCCCAACGTCATCCCGCAGCGCGCCGAGCTGTCGGGCACGGTGCGCTGCCTGGACCTGGCCTCCTGGCGCGAGGCGGCCGACCTGGTGCACGCCGCGGTCGACGAGATCGCCGCCCTGCACCGCGCCAAGTCGGAGATCACCTACGTGCGGGGTGTCCCGCCGGTGGTGAACGACCCGGACGTCACCGACCTGCTGTGGGACGCCATGACCTCGCGCCGCGGCGCGGAGTCGGTGGAGGGCACCGAGCAGAGCCTGGGCGGCGAGGACTTCTCCTGGTACCTGGAGGAGGTCCCCGGCGCGATGGCCCGCCTGGGCGTGCGCACCCCCGGCGACCGCCTGGTCCGCGACCTGCACCAGGGCGACTTCGACGTCGACGAGTACGCGATCACGGTCGGCGTGGAGCTGTTCACCGCGGCGGCCCTCCTGGACGCCGGCCGCTGAGCCCCGCCCGTCCGCCCTCGTCCGTTACCTCCGGGAACCTGCCATTCCTGTTACTGCCCCGTAACCCTCGGGTGACCGATTTGGGCCGACCTCGGCACGGTTCGATAACAGCCGCGTAAGTGAAGTTCCCCTGGGGTTCTACGCGCGTTACTGTCGCAGCGGTTTCGCCATGGGAGCGGGCCGGCAAGGCGGAGCGGGCCGGAGACGGTGCCGTGAGTTCGAAGGGGTGCTTGCAGTGCGTCTCATTTCTCGTAGGAACAGGATCACCCGCGCAGCGGTGACCGTCGCTGTCGTGGCGCTGGCCGCCGCCGGTTGCGGCGAGAGCAGCAAGTCCGCCTCCACGGGCGGTGACAAGGAGTCGGGCAAGTACTCCGGCAAGGGCATCGGCCTGGCCTACGACATCGGCGGCGAGGGCGACCAGTCCTTCAACGACGCCGCGCACTCCGGCTTCCTGAAGGCCGACAAGGACTTCGGCATCGGCGGCAAGACCTTCGAGCCGGCCGACGGCGAGGGTGACGCGGACAAGGTCCAGCGCCTCGAGTCGATGGCCAAGCAGGGCTACAACCCGATCATCGGCGTGGGCTTCGTCTACGGCCCGGCGATCAAGGAGGTCGCGGCCAAGTACCCCGACACGACCTTCGGCATCATCGACGACGCGTCCGTCGAGGCCAAGAACGTCGCCTCCATGGTCTTCAGCGAGGAGCAGGCCTCCTACCTGGCCGGCGTCGCCGCCGCCAAGGCCTCCAAGAGCCACACCGTCGGCTTCATCGGCGGCGTGGACATCCCGCTGATCCACAAGTTCGGCGCGGGCTTCGAGCAGGGCGCCAAGGCCGCCGACCCGAAGGTCAAGGTCATCAAGAAGATCCTGACCTCCACCCCGCAGGAGGGCGGCTTCTCCAGCCCCGACAAGGGCCGTGAGGCCGCCAACGGCCAGATCGAGCAGGGCGCCGACGTGGTCTACCACGCCGCCGGCCTCTCCGGTCAGGGCGTGATCTCCGAGGCCGCCAAGAACAAGGTGTGGGCCATCGGCGTCGACTCCGACCAGTACGCGCAGGACGCGCTGAAGGAGTACAAGGACTACATCCTCGGCTCCGCCACCAAGAACGTCGGCGGCGCGGTCTACGAGCTCGCCAAGTCCGTCCACGACGGCAAGCCGCTGAGCGGCACCATCCGCGGTGACCTTAAGACCGAGGGCGTCGGCTTCTCCGACACCAACCCGAAGTACCAGGCCATGACCGAGGTCGTGGAGGCCGTGAACAAGGCCAAGCAGGACATCATCGACGGCAAGGTCACCGTCAAGACCTCCTGACCCCAGGGATGCCGTGCGCTGCGCCCCTCGCCCCCGGTGAGGGGCGCAGCGCTGTCACCCCGCGCCGGGCCTCGGCCCGGTCGCCGGTCCGGATGACGCCGGCAGGGTGCTCCATCGCACCCGCCGGATCGTTTCTCCGAAACATCTACGCGCGTTACTCTGGCGCGCGACACCAAACGCGGTAAGCCTCCTCTGCAGTACGGGTATCGGGAGGCATGGCCAAAAGAGCGCTGCAATGGCAGCGTTACGGCCGCGGAACGGACAGGCGGGCGGCTCACCGGCCCCCGGCTCCGGGCCGTGGCCACCCGGAACGGCAGGGGCGCCGGGCGCAGCTCGCGGCGGACGCCCTTCTCCCCCAGGTTTTCTTAGAGGAGTGTGCGCCATCGACGCGTCCAGCAGCCCTCCGCAGACCGAGCGGGCCACCGCGGTCGAGCTGGCGGGCATCACCAAGCGGTTCCCCGGCGTCGTCGCCAACCACGACATCCGGCTCCGCGTCCAGGAGGGCACCGTCCACGCCCTCGTCGGCGAGAACGGGGCCGGCAAGTCGACGCTGATGAAGATCCTCTACGGCATGCAGAAGCCGGACGAGGGGACCATCACGGTCGGCGGCGAGCAGGTGAGCTTCTCCTCGCCCGCCGACGCCATAGCCCGCGGCATCGGCATGGTGCACCAGCACTTCATGCTGGCCGACAACCTCACCGTGCTCGAGAACGTGGTGCTGGGCAGCGAGAAGCTGCACGGCATCGGCGGCGCGGCCCGCCGCCGCATCGTGGAGATCTCCGAGCGCTACGGCCTGGGCGTCCGCCCCGACGCGCTGGTGGAGGACCTCGGCGTCGCGGACCGTCAGCGCGTGGAGATCCTCAAGGTCCTCTACCGCGGCGCGCGCATCCTCATCCTCGACGAGCCGACCGCCGTGCTGGTCCCGCAGGAGGTCGACGCGCTCTTCGACAACCTGCGCGAGCTCACCTCCGAGGGCCTGTCGGTCATCTTCATCTCGCACAAGCTGGGCGAGGTCCTCTCGGTCGCCGACGACATCACGGTGATCCGCCGCGGCACCACGGTCGGCACCGCCGACCCGAAGCTCACGACGCCGCGCAAGCTCGCCGAGATGATGGTCGGCAGCGAGCTGCCCACCCCGGAGACCGCCGAGTCCACCGTGACGGACCGCCCGGTCCTGACCGTCGACAGCCTCCGCCTGGAGGCCGAGGGCGGCCGCGCCGTCCTGGACGACATCGGCTTCACCATCCACGCGGGCGAGGTCCTGGGCATCGCCGGCGTCGAGGGCAACGGCCAGACCGAGCTGATCGAGGCCCTGATCGGCCTCGCGCACGCCGACTCCGGCACGATCACCCTGGACGGCGAGGAGATCACCTCCTGGGCCACCCGCCGCCGCCGCGAGTCCGGCATCGGCTACATCCCCGAGGACCGCCACCGCCACGGTCTGCTGCTGGACTCCCCGCTGTGGGAGAACCGCATCCTGGGCCACGTCACCGAGAAGCCCAACGCCAACGGCTTCCGGCTGAACCTCAAGGGCGCGCAGGCCGACACCCGCCGCATCGTCGAGCAGTACGACGTGCGCACCCCCGGCATCGACGTCACCGCCGGCTCGCTCTCCGGCGGCAACCAGCAGAAGCTGATCGTCGGCCGCGAGATGAGCCACGCCCCGCGCTTCCTGATCGCCGCCCACCCCACCCGCGGTGTGGACGTCGGCGCGCAGGCCGCGATCTGGGACGTCATCCGCGAGGCGCGCCGCGAGGGCCTCGCGGTGCTGCTGATCTCGGCCGACCTGGACGAGCTGATCGGCCTGTCCGACACCCTGCGCGTGATCTACAACGGCCGTCTGGTCGCCGACGCCGACCCCGCCTCCGTCACGCCGGAGGAGCTGGGCTCCGCGATGACCGGCGCGGCCTCGGGCCACCTGGAACACACGGAGCCCGCGGACTCCGCCGCTCCCGCCGCCCCCGCCGCCCCCAAGGACGAGGCACGATGAAGAAGTTCGACAAGGAGCGGGTGCTCCTGGCCGTGGCGGGGCCGGTCATGGCCCTGGTCGCGGCGATCCTGCTGACCTCGGTGGTGCTGCTGGTCTCCGGCCGCAACCCCATCGAGCCGTACGTCATCATGGCCGAGCAGATCGGCTTCTCCGACGTCCAGGTGCTGATCGTCAACCAGGCGTCGCTGTACTACATCGCCGCCCTGGCCGTCGCCCTCGGCTTCCGGATGAACCTGTTCAACATCGGCGTCGACGGCCAGTACCGCCTCGCCGCCATGACGACCGCCGTGGTCGGCGCCCACGTGGCGCTGCCGGCGGTCCTCCAGGTCCCGCTGCTGCTGCTGACCGCGGTGTGCACCGGCGCCTTCTGGGCCGGCATCGCGGGCCTGCTGAAGGTGACCCGCGGCGTCAGCGAGGTCGTCGCGACGATCATGCTGAACTCGATCGCCACCGCGCTGATCCTGTACCTGACCCAGAAGGACACCTGGGGCGTGCAGTCCGGCAACAACATGACGACCGGCGAGATGCACCCCTCCGGCTGGATCCCGGGCATCGGCCTGGGCGCCGACACCGGCGAGTTGTACGGCCTGATCTTCCTCGCCGTGCTCCTGGGCGTCCTGTACTGGCTGGTCCTCAACCGCACCCGGTTCGGCTTCGACCTGCGGGCCTCGGGCGCGTCCCCGGAGGCCGCCGCGGCCTCCGGCGTCGACGCCAAGAGGATGACACTCACCGCCATGCTGATCTCCGGCGGCGTGGCCGGCCTCTCCGGCCTGCCGCTGCTGCTCGGCGACGCGCACACCTACGGCCTCAGCTTCCCGGCCGGTCTCGGCTTCACCGCGATCGGCATCGCCCTGCTGGGCCGCAACCACCCCGGCGGCATCGCGTTCGCGGCGCTGCTGTGGGCCTTCCTCGACAAGGCGTCCCAGGAGCTCGACTTCTACGACTACGAGAAGGAGATCGCCACGATCATGCAGGGCCTGATCGTGTTCGCGGTCGTCATCTCCTACGAGGTGGTCCGCGTCTGGGGTCTGCGCCGCCAGCAGAAGCGCGTCGGCGAGGAGCTCGCCGCTGCCGCGGCGTCCGCCGCCGGCACGTCCGTCAAGGGTGACAAGACCGAGAAGGAGGTGGCGGCCCGATGAGTACCGCGACCGTCGCCAAGTCCCGGCCCGCGCAGGCCGCGAAGCCCGGCCGCCGCCGGATGTCGCTGCCCGTGGTGCTGCTGCTGATCGCCGGGGCGCTCGTCCTGGTCTCCGTCGTCCGCATGATCACCGGCGCGAACGGCATCACGTCCACCGGCCAGATGTCCACCGCGCTGCGCCTGGCCGTCCCGATCGGCCTGGCCGGACTCGGCGGCCTGTGGGCCGAGCGGGCCGGTGTGGTCAACATCGGGCTCGAGGGCATGATGATCCTCGGCACCTGGTTCGGCGCCTGGGCCGGCTACCAGTGGGGCCCGTGGGTCGGCGTGGCCTTCGGCATCCTGGGCGGCTGCATCGGCGGCGTCCTGCACGCCATCGCCACCGTCACCTTCAACGTCAACCACATCGTCTCCGGTGTGGCGCTGAACATCCTGGCGCTGGGGCTGGCCCGGTACCTGTCGAAGTACACCTTCGAGGGCGTGCCGCAGGGCTCCTCCAAGCAGTCCCCGCCGATCGAGTCACTGGGCACCTTCGACGTGCCGGGGCTGTCCGACTGGCTCCTCACGCTCAACCAGAAGCACTGGTTCGTCGTCTCCGACGTCGCGGGCCTGCTCGGCGGCGCGATCACCAACCTCTCGCCGCTGACCGTGGTCGCGGTGGCGCTGGTCCCGCTGAGCTGGTTCGTGCTGTGGCGCACCGCCTTCGGTCTGCGGCTGCGCTCCTGCGGCGAGAACCCGGTGGCCGCCGAGTCGCTGGGCGTGAACGTCTACAAGTACAAGTACATCGCCGTGATCATCTCCGGCGGCTTCGCCGGCCTCGGCGGCGCCTTCCTGTCGATCGTGGCGTCCAACGTCTACCTCGACGGGCAGACCGCCGGCCGCGGTTACATCGGTCTGGCCGCGATGATCTTCGGCAACTGGATGCCGGGCGGCCTGGCCCTCGGCGCGGGCCTGTTCGGCTACACCGACAGCCTCAACCTGCGCGGCGGCACCAGCAACGTGCACGCCCTGCTGCTCCTGGTGGCGTTCCTGCTGCTGGCCGGCGCGCTCTACCTGGCGTGGCGCAGGCGCTACCTGCCGGCCCTGGTCACCGCGGTGATCGCCGCGGCGACCTACCTCTGGTACGCGAACACCTCCGAGGTGCCGTCCCAGCTGGTGACCGCCAGCCCGTACATCGTCACCCTGCTGGTGCTCTCGCTGTCGGCGCAGCACCTGAGGATGCCGAAGGCGGACGGCCTGTCGTACCGCAAGGGCCAGGGCGGATGACGGGGACGACGGCCGCGGCGGGCGGCGCGTTCGACTGGGACGCCCTGCGGGCGGTGGCGCACGAGGCGATGACCCGCGCCTACGCCCCGTACTCGGGCTACCCGGTCGGCGTCGCCGCCCGCGTGGACGACGGCCGGGTCGTCTCCGGCTGCAACGTGGAGAACGCCTCCTACGGCATCGGCCTGTGCGCGGAGTGCGGGCTGGTGTCGGAGCTGCAGCGCACCGGAGGCGGGCGGCTGACCCACTTCACCTGCGTCGACGGCGAGGGCGCCGTGCTCGTCCCGTGCGGACGGTGCCGGCAGCTCCTCTTCGAGTTCGGCGGCGCCGAGCTCCTGCTGGAGACCCCCGAGGGCGTCCTGCCGCTGTCCGCCATGCTCCCGCAGGCCTTCGGCCCCGGCCACCTCCACCAGGGCCCCGGGGCCTGACCTCTCCTCTCCCGGGGGCGCGGATCTACTTCCGTGCCCCCGGGGACGAGCGGCCGGCCCGCCGGCAAGATCACCGCAACGAAGCGAAGAAGGGGCCGTCCCATGGACGCCATCACCGTCATCCGAGCCAAGCGCGACCGCGCGGAGCTGACCGACGAGCAGATCGACTGGGTCGTCGACGCGTACACCCGCGGCGAGGTCGCCGACTACCAGATGGCCGCCCTCAACATGGCGATCCTGCTCAACGGCATGAACCGCCGCGAGATCGCCCGCTGGACCGCCGCCATGATCGCCTCCGGCGAGCGGATGGACTTCTCCTCCCTCTCCCGCCCCACCGCCGACAAGCACTCCACCGGCGGCGTCGGCGACAAGATCACCCTCCCGCTCGCGCCGCTGGTCGCCGCCTGCGGCGCCGCCGTCCCGCAGCTCTCCGGCCGCGGCCTCGGTCACACCGGCGGCACCCTCGACAAGCTGGAGTCGATCCCCGGCTGGCGCGCCTCGCTCTCGAACGAGGAGATGCTCGCCGTCCTCGACGACGTCGGCGCCGTGATCTGCGCCGCCGGCGAGGGCCTCGCCCCGGCCGACCGCAAGCTCTACGCGCTGCGCGACGTCACCGGCACCGTGGAGGCCATCCCGCTGATCGCCTCCTCGATCATGTCCAAGAAGATCGCCGAGGGCACCGGCGCGCTGGTGCTGGACGTCAAGGTCGGTTCCGGCGCCTTCATGAAGACCCTGGACGACGCCCGCGAGCTGGCCACCACCATGGTCGGCCTGGGCCGCGACCACGGCGTCAACACGGTCGCGCTGCTCACCGACATGTCCACCCCGCTCGGCCTCACCGCCGGCAACGCGCTCGAGGTCCGCGAGTCCGTCGAGGTGCTGGCCGGCGGCGGTCCCTCCGACGTCGTCGAGCTGACCCTCGCGCTGGCCCGCGAGATGCTCGCCGCGGCCGGCCTCCCCGACGCCGACCCGGCCAAGGCGCTCGCCGACGGCTCCGCGATGGACGCCTGGCGCCGCATGATCCGCGCCCAGGGCGGCGACCCGGACGCCGCGCTGCCCACCTCCCGCGAGCAGCACGTCGTCACCGCCCCGTCCTCCGGCGTGCTGACCCGCCTGGACGCCTACGCCGTCGGCGTCGCCGCCTGGCGCCTGGGCGCGGGCCGCGCCCGCAAGGACGACCCGGTCCAGGCCGCGGCCGGCGTCGAGCTGCACGCGAAGCCGGGCGACACCGTCACCGCGGGCGCCCCGCTGATGACGCTGCACACCGACACCCCGGAGCGCTTCGGCTACGCCCTGGAGTCCCTGGACGGCGCCTTCGACGTCGCCGCCGCGGGCACGGACTTCACCGCCCCGCCGGTGGTCCTGGAGCGCATCGGCTGACCCTGCCGCTCCGCTGCCGTCCCCCGGCCGCCATCCGCCCCGTCCGGCGCCTCAGCCGGACGAGGCGGGCCGGGGCTGCCACTCGATCAGCAGGATGGTGGCGTCGTCGGTCAGCCGGTCGTTGTGGTGGTCCAGGATGTCGTGGATCAGCAGCCGGAGGATCTCGGCGGGGCGCTCCCCGGCGGCCGCGGAGCGGATGATGAAGTCGGCGAACCGCTCGAGGCCGAACTCGTCGCCGCCCCTGCGGGCCTCGGTGACGCCGTCCGTGTACAGCAGGACCCGGTCGCCGGGCTCCAGCGTCGTCTCGTGCACCGCGCGCGCGGCGCCGGGCCCCAGCAGGCCGTGCAGGCCCATGGGCGGCTCCGAGGGGCGGTCCAGCGCCCTCTCGAGCACCCGCTGGCCCCGGATCAGCAGCGGCGCGGGGTGTCCGCAGTTGCTCCAGCGCAGCACCCCGGTGTCGGCGTCCAGCTGGCACACGACGCCGGTGCAGAACTGGTCGGGCAGCCACTGGGCGAGGGCCCGGTCGACGGAGTCGAGCATCTCGGACAGGTCGGCGCGGGAGCGGCGCGCGTTGCGGCAGCACGCCAGCGCCACCGCGGTGGTCAGCCCGGAGGCCAGGTTGTGGCCCATGGAGTCGAAGATGCCCGCGTGCAGGGTGTTGCGGGTCAGCGAGTGGTCGAAGGCGTCGCCGCCCAGGTCGTAGGCCGGCTCCAGCACGCCGGTGGAGATCACCGAGGTGGTGCCGATGCTGCGGGGCGGCAGGAAGGCGCGCAGCATCTCGGTGTGCGCGTGCATGGGACGGGTGCGGGTGCGGGCCACGAACCAGTCGCTGTAGGTCCGCTTGGTGGTGACCACCATGGAAAGCGTGTGGGCCAGCAGCCGGCACCGGCGCAGCCGCACGGCGTCCATCGACGCCGACCGCACGCCCAGCACGCCCAGGCGTTCCGCGCCGTCCACCAGGGGCACCCAGACGACCAGCTCGCCCAGCTCCTCCTCGAGCCGCACCGAGACCGTGCGGTAGGCCCAGCCGGCCGTGCTGTCGTCGACCGGCATCCGGTCGTCCTGTTCGTCGAGCGGCACCAGGATCCGCTGCTGCAGATCGACCATGTAGATGGTCGCGCCGCTCAGTCCCAACGCCCGGGCGCAGCGGTCCACCAGCCCGGGCAGCTGGTACGGGACGATCGCGTGGACGTCGGCGAGCATCCTCTCCAGCAGCTGCTCGTCCAGGCCGGAGGCCGCCGCCCGGTCGGGTACGTCGTCCGTCACGACATCACCTCACTCCCTCGGCCCCACTCTCACACCGTCCGGGCCGCGGACCCATCGGCCCCGCCGCAGACGGAGCAACGGTTCCCCCGGCGCGGGCGGGCCCGCGCCTCGCCGATGAGTCCGGCCGCCGCACGCGGTCTACCCGTGCATGAGGGATCCGGAGAGCGTCGTGCTGCGCGTGCCGGGCGAGCCCGTCGGAAAGGACGGCGTCGCCCGGCTGTGCGACGCCGCGCGCGACGGGCTGGCCGGCGGCGCGGCCGTGGTGGTGTGCGACGTCCGCGCGGTTCGGCGGCCCTCGCTCGGCACCGTCGACCTGCTGGCGCGGCTGATGCTCACCGCCCGGCGGGCCCAGGGCCGCATCTTGCTGCGCGGCCCCGACCCGGGGCTACTCGCCCTGCTCGGCCTCGTCGGGCTGACCGTCGGCGTCGAGGCGCCCGGCGAGACCGAAGAGGGGGAAGAAGCGCTGCGTGTCGAGGAAGCAGTGCATCGCGGCGATCCGCCCCTCTGACAGCTCCAGCACCTGCACCGCCCACGGGGAGTACCCGCCGCGCTCCGGATCCGGCTTGTAGTGGGCGAAGCCGGGCAGGCCGTTGACCTCCACCGGGAACAGCTTCGAGCCGGCGCAGCCCGCGCCGGCCGTGGTCATGAAACCGGTCATGTCCGAAGGACCGAGCAGCCACAGGTCGAACGGCGGCATGGTCATGATGGCGTCCTCGTGGAGCAGCGCCGTCAGCGCGGCCATGTCGTAGCCCTCGAAGGCGGCGACGTAGCGCTCCAGGAGCTTCTGCTGCTCCTCGTCCAGCGGATCGGAGACCTCGCCCGGCCGTTCCCCGCCGCGCTCGGACAGGGTGGCCCGGGCGCGCTGGAGGGCGCTGTTGACCGAGGCCACCGTGGTGTCCAGCAGCTCCGCGACCTCGCTCGCCCGCCAGGCCAGCACCTCGCGCAGGATCAGCACCACGCGCTGCTTGGGCGGCAGGTCCTGCAGCGCCGCCATGAACGCGAGCCGCACCGACTCCTTGGCGACGGCCCGCTCGGCCGGGTCGGAGACGTCCGGGATCACCCGGGCGTCCGGGACGGGCTCCAGCCAGGTGTGGTCGGGGCGCGGCGACAGCGCGGCCTGCGCGAGCGGCGTGGCGGCGGACAGGTCCACCGGCCTGGCCCGCTTGTTGCCGGCCGACAGCAGGTCCAGGCAGACGTTGGTGGCGATCCGGTAGAGCCAGGAGCGGAGGCTGGAGCGCCCCTCGAACTTGTCGCGGCTGCGCCAGGCGCGGATCATCGTGTCCTGCACCGCGTCCTCGGCCTCGAAGGAGGAGCCGAGCATGCGGTAGCAGTAGCCGGTGAGCTCGGTGCGGTACCGCTCCATCGCCTCGGAGTCCACCGCTCCGGTCGCTGTGGATACGTCGGTCATGACAACCCGCCCCTCGGCTTCTTCGCCTGTAACGCCAGCACTTCCGGAAGCTACCGCAGCCCACTGACAACGTACTGCGGGACGGGAGAAGTCGCAGGTGGGAAGCGGCGGCGAGGTGTGGCGAGGCCCGGCGAGGCCCGGCGGGGTCAGGCCGCCGGGACCGGGCGGCGGGCCGCCAGGGTGCCCAGCAGGGTGATCGCCGAGACGCCGGCCACGGCCAGCAGCCCCACGGCCACCGTGCCGCCCCAGCCCGCCGCGTGGAAGGCCACCGCGCCCAGCGTCGAGCCCACGCTGGAGCCGATGTAGTAAGCGGACTGGTACAGCGCCGCCGCCTGGGCCCGCCCGTGCTGCGCGGTCCCGCTGACCGCGGAGGAGGCCGCCGAGTGCCCGGCGAAGAACCCGCCGGTCACCAGCACCAGACCCAGCAGGATCAGGGGCAGCCGGTCGGCGAGCGAGACCAGCAGGCCCGCCGCCGTCAGCGCGCCGGACAGGTACAGCGTGCCCCGGCGGCCGAGCCGCCCGACCAGCCGTCCGGAGACGGACGCGGACACCGTGCCGACCAGGTAGACCAGGAAGATCGAGCCGACCACGCCCTGCGGCAGGGAGAACGGCTCCTCGGTCAGCCGGTAGCCGATCACCGTGTACACGCCGCCGAACACCGTCATGAACAGGGCGCCGATCGCGTACAGGCGCCGCAGCAGCGGGTTCGCCAGGTGGTCGCGCACGGTGCGGGCGACCACGCCGGGCCGCAGCGAGCCGCGGGTGAAGTGCTTCGGCTCCGGCAGCAGCAGGCGGAACGCCACCGCGCAGCCCACCGCCAGGACGCCCAGCACCGCCAGCGCCACCCGCCAGCCCCATTCCTGGGCGACCCAGCCGCTCAGCACCCGGCCGCTCATGCCGCCGACGCTGTTGCCGGCCACGTACAGCCCGACCGCGGTGATCAGCGCCCGCGGCCGCACCTCCTCGGCGAGGTAGGCGGTCGCCGAGGCGGGCAGCCCGGCCAGGGCCGCGCCCTGCACCGCGCGCAGCGCCACCAGCACCCCGAGGGAGGGTGCGAAGGGGACCAGCAGTCCGATGCCGACCGCCACGGCGACCGCTCCGGTCATCGTGGCGCGGCGCCCGAACCGCTCGGAGAGCGCGCTCATCGGGATGACGAACAGGGCGAGGCCGCCGGTCGCGGCGGCCACCGTCCACGACACGTCGCTCACGGTGGAGCCGTAGTCGGCGGAGATCAGGGGGAGGAGTGCCTGCGTGGAGTAGAGGAGGGCGAAGGTCGCGACCCCGGCGAGGAAGAGCGCCAGGCTCATCCGCCGGTAGGCGGGGGTGCCGACGTCGACCCGGGTGTCCGGGGAGGCGGCGGGGGTGACGGGCGGGGCGGGGACGGAGGTCGCGGCGCCCACGCGGGTGGACGCCTCGGTACTGGCAGCAGGCATGGTTCGACCGTACGAACCACCTCGCTCATCCGTCCAATGCACGGACTGGCCATAATCGTTCCCGTGGTGCATCAGCAGAGGTCACAGGAGTGGCTGTCACGGACCGGTGACGTGGAAGACATCGTCACGAACCTCGTCCCGCGTCTCGCGTACTTCGCGGGCGTGGCCCGCAACGAGCACGTCACGCGGGCCGCGCAGGAGATGAGGGTGCCGCAGTCGACGCTCTCGCGGGCCGTCGCCCGGCTGGAGGAGGACCTCGGGGTCGACCTCTTCGCCCGGCGTGGCCGCACGGTGGCCCTCACCCCCGCGGGGCGCACCTTTCTCGCCTCCGTGGAGCGGGCGCTGGCCGACCTGGAGCGGGCCGCCGAGGAGGTCCGCGCGGACGCCGACGCGGCGGTCGGCAAGGTCGCCTTCGGGTTCCTGCACACCATGGGCGCGGAGACGGTGCCGGGGCTCATCCACGCCTTCCGCGCCGACCACCCGGGCATCCGCTTCAGCCTCGTGCAGAACTACGGCGAGGCGATGCTGGAGGGCCTGCGGCGCGGTGAGTTGGACCTGTGCCTGACCTCGCCGGTGCCGGACGCCCCCGACCTGGTGGCCCGTCGCCTCGACGAGCAGAAGCTGCGGCTGGTGGTGCCCGCCGACCACCGGCTGGCCTCCCGCAGGAGGATCCGGCTGTCGGAGGCGGCGGAGGAGACCTTCGTGACGCTGGAGACCGGGTACGGGCTGCGGCGGATCACCGACGACCTGTGCGCGCAGGCCGGGTTCCGGCCGCGGGTCGCCTTCGAGGGGGAGGAGGCGGAGACCCTGCGCGGCCTGGTCGCGGCCGGGCTGGGCGTGGCGCTGCTGCCGCCGCCGGCCTTCCCGCGGCCCGGGGTCGCGGAACTCGCCGTCACCGCGCCGCGGGCGGTGCGCGAGATCGGCGTCGCCTGGCTCGACGGCCACCCCGACACCCCGCCGGTCGCCGCCTTCAAGAAGTTCCTGCTCTCCCGCCGCGGCCACCTCCTGCCGACGTGACCTGTGCGGGGCCTCCCGGGCGTCGGCCTCCCTCCCGACGTCACCTGCCGGGCCTCCCGGACGTCGGCCCTCGCCCCTGACGTGACCTGCGGAGGAGGCCCGGGCGTCAGCCCTCGCGCAGCCGGCCGAAGCCGGAGGCGAGGGGCATGCGCAGGCCCAGCGGCGGGGGCGCGGCGAGGGCGTCCCGCACGGCCCGCGGCATCGGCGCCCCCACGAGCGTGCCGAGCGCGAAGTCGGCGGCCAGCGTGTGGACCTCCCACCGGTAGGCCCGCAGCGCGTGCCCGTCGGTGTGCACCTCGAACCGGCACACCTCCCGGTTCGTCTTCTTGATCCGCTCGGCCAGCCGGAACGACCGCTCCGGCGCGCACCGGGCGTCGTCCGTGCCGTGCACGACCAGCACCTGACGGGACGCCAGCTGCTTGACCGGCTCGGGTCCGGCCGCCGCCCCGTGCCCGCCGTCCGGCGGCAGCCAGGGGGCCAGCGCGACCACCGACCTGACCGCCGGGTGCCCCGCGGCCCGCAGCGCCGCCCGGCCGCCCATGTCCACCCCGACCAGGCACACCGGCACGTCGCCGTACCGCCGCACCGCCTCGTCGGCGGCGAGCCCGGCGTCCCCGGCGAGCGCCGCGTCCTCGCCGTTCCAGCCGCCCAGCCGGTAGCGCACCAGGTGCACCACGAGGCCGTGCCGCTCCCCGGCCCGGGCCAGCCGCCGGCCCAGGGCGCGCATCGCGACGTACGTGGCCGCGGACGACGGGGCGCGGTCCGACTCCTCCTTGCCGGGGGGCAGCAGCAGCACCACCCCGGCGACCGCGCGGGGCCCGTCCGGCCGCCGCAGGGGCCGCGCGGCGAACGGCCTGCCGAGCCGATCCGGTCCGTCAGGGCGGTCCGGTAGGTCCGGGCCGCGGGTGCCTTGGTGTGCCATGCGCCCACACTGGCAGAACACCGCGCCCACGCCACCCTCGCGCGCGGGATCTACGCGCGTAGGGAATTGCGCGTTATGGTTCAGCGATGAAGAGCCAGACCATCCACGCCCCGACCGCGGAGCAGATCCGCCGGGCCCCGAAGGTCGTGCTGCACGACCACCTCGACGGCGGCCTGCGCCCCGGCACGGTCGTCGAACTCGCCCGCGAGAACGGGTACGAGTCGCTGCCGTACAACGACACCGACAAGCTCGGCTCCTGGTTCCGCGAGGCCGCGGACTCAGGTTCCCTGGAGCGGTACCTGGAGACCTTCGCCCACACCGTCGGCGTGATGCAGAGCGAGAACGCCCTGCGCCGGGTGGCCGCCGAGTGCGCCGAGGACCTCGCCGCCGACGGCGTGGTGTACGCCGAGGTGCGGTACGCCCCCGAGCAGCACCTGGAGGGCGGGCTGACGCTGGAGCAGGTCGTCGAGGCCGTCAACGCCGGTTTCCGGGAAGGGGAGCGGCGCGCGCGGGAGAACGGCCACCGCATCCGTGTCGGCGCCCTGCTCACCGCCATGCGGCACGCCGCCCGTTCGCTGGAGATCGCCGAACTCGCCAACCGCTACCGGGACTCCGGCGTGGTCGGCTTCGACATCGCGGGCGCCGAGGCCGGATACCCGCCCACCCGCCACCTGGACGCCTTCGAGTTCCTGAAGCGGGAGAACAACCACTTCACCATCCACGCCGGCGAGGCCTTCGGGCTGCCCTCGATCTGGCAGGCCCTCCAGTGGTGCGGCGCCGACCGGCTCGGCCACGGCGTGCGGATCATCGACGACATCGAGGTCGCCGAGGACGGCTCGGTGGAACTCGGCCGGCTCGCCGCCTACGTCCGCGACAAGCGGATCCCGCTGGAGCTCTGCCCGACCTCCAACCTGCAGACCGGTGCGGTCGACTCCTACGCGAACCATCCGATCGGCCTGCTGCGGCGGCTGCACTTCCGGGTCACCGTCAACACCGACAACCGCCTGATGTCCGGCACCACCATGAGCCGCGAATTCGAGCACCTTGTCGGCACTTTCGATTACTCGCTCGACGACATGCAGTGGTTCACCGTCAATGCGATGAAATCAGCATTCATTCCTTTCGATGAAAGGGTGGCGATGATCGATGACGTGATCAAGCCGGGCTACGCCACGCTGAAGGCGGAGTGGCTGTTCCGCTGAACCGCCCCTGAGCTGCGGTGACGTCGGACGCGCAAGGGCCGGGAGGAGAATCCGCCCGGCCCTTGCGCCGTGGAACGTGCGCATTTCGGTGTTTGCGGACCGCGCCGATCCGTGTTTACGGTCGTGGACCGCTCAGTCCCCCGTCATCGCACTTCAAGGACGCATTCACTATGAAGCAGTCTGCTGCCAAGACCCTCGGCGTCGCCGCCCTCGGCGCCGCCTTCGCGGCGGTCGGCGCGGGTGCCGCCACGGCTGCCCCGGCCCTCCCGGACGCCGGCCCCGCGCTGAGCGGCCTGACTGGCGCGATGCCCGCGGACGGCGTCGGGGACGCCCTCCAGGGCCCTCTGGTCCAGGGTCTGCAGGGCGCCGGCGACCAGCTCGGCGGCATCGGCGACGAGCTCGGCGGCATGGGCATGGACGCCGCCATGGGCAGCGCCGACAAGGTGTCCGGCGCGGCGCAGGACCGTGACGCCGGCGCCCGCGCCAACGGGGGCGAGGAGGCGGCCTCCCCGCTCGGCAAGGTGACGCCGCTGCTCGGCGGCCTCGGCCTCGGCGAGATGAACATGGGCTCCGGCAGCAACCTCAACGGCCTGCCCCTCGGCTGAGTCCTGCCGCCCCCCCGCATGCCCGAAGGGGCGCGACCGGCTTCCCGGTCGCGCCCCTTCGGCCTGCCCGTGCGGGCCCTCCCGCGGCGTCAGACGACGGCGGAACGGCGGGCCGCCCGCTTCTCGTCCGGCAGCAGGATCCACAGCGCGACGTACACCAGGAACTGCGGCCCCGGCAGCAGGCAGGAGACCAGGAAGATCACCCGCATGGTGGTCGCGGAGACGCCGAAGCGCTTGGCCAGCGCGGCGCAGACTCCGGCGATCATGCGGCCGTGGGTGGGGCGAACGAGGCTGCTCATGGCTGCTCCTTCGTAGAGCGTCGTCAGAGGGTCGTCTCTGCCGGGAGGCGACCCCCGCGGCCGCCCCCTACGCCATCAAAGCTACGTCGGCAAAAGGGGCAACGCGTCGCTCTACGGGGCGATCGGGACCCTGGGAATCCTCGGGGGCAGACCCTGAGCCGCCTCCTGGTCGACACCCTCGGGGGCATGCCGCGCGCGCCGGCCGAGCCGTCGCCGCAGCGCCGCCCGGCCGGCCGGCACCACGCTCAGGTGGGTCACCGTGATCCCGACGGTGTTCAGGATCAGCGAGTCGACGTCGACCACCTGACCGGGAACACCGGTCTGCAGCAGTTCGATGCCCAGCGAGATGAGGACCCCGGCCGCCACCGTGCGGACCAGCGAGAGCAGCGTGGCCGCCCGCAGCCGGCCGCCGGCCAGGGGCAGCAGCACCCCCAGCGGCGCCAGCAGCGCCAGGTCCTCGACGATGCGCCGGGCGGCCGGCCACCAGCCGAGCGCCAGGTCCGCACGTATCCCCGCCATCGGCCGGACGTTGGCCGGGGTGATCCAGGGGACGTCCAGCGGTCTGAGCGTCAGCCACCCGACGACGGCGAGGTGTGCGGCGAGGAGAAGGACACCTGCCGTGCGAAATCCGGTGGCGATGTTTCCGTCGCCCGAGCGTTGACGCTGCACGTGGCTCTAGACGCCGCCCCGTGCCCCGCGGTTCCGGGAACCCGCGCACCCCGGTCGCACCCCCGGTTCCCTCGTGGCCGTGCGCGCCCCCGCGGCCGTCACTGCGCCGGGGCGGCGGTGGCGGAGGGGACCGGAGTGGCGGTCGGGTTGTTGCGTACCTCCGGCGGGCACTCGTAGCGCGACAGGTCGCCCTCCGGGCCGCCGAGGGTGACCTTGCCCGAGCCGCCCTGGGTGGCGGTCGACTCGGCGAAGGTGCAGACGATCTGCGCCATCGCCCCGCTGCGCATCCGCTCCGGCGGCACGCTCAGCCGGAAGGAGTCCGCCGGGTCGCCCGGCCGCGCGCCCTTCACCCCGGTGCCGAACGGCACCAGCGTCCGGTAGCCGTCCTCCAGTTCCCCCGGCGAGGGGTGCCGGGCCAGCTCGTCGAGCAGACCCCGCGCCACCACGGAACGCCGTCGCGCCTCGTCGGTGTCCGCCGGCAGCTCGACCGTGCGCTGCACCAGCGTCAGCTGGCCGTCGCACAGCAGATACACCCGGACCGGCACCCGGGTCGCGTCCCGCGGCTGCGGCGAGGACGTCAGGCTGGGGCACGGCATCCGTGACGGGGCCGGGGTGAAGTACACCGGCACCTCCGTCGCCCGGATCCCGCAGCCCGCCAGCACCACCGCCGGTATCACGCCCAGCAGCAGCGCCCTCGCGCCCCTCGCCCTCACCGCCCGCTCCTTTGCCTCTTGCTCGCGCCCGGCTGCTGCTCCGCCGCGGCGTCCTCGGTCGCCGAGGACGCGTCCAGCGGAAGGCGCAGCGTGAACACCGCTCCGCCGTCGGGGGAGTTGGCGGCGGATATGTCGCCGCCGTGGATGTGCGCGTTCTCCAGCGCGATGGAGAGCCCCAGACCCGAGCCCTCGGAACGCGGCCGGGAGGCGCTCGCCTTGTAGAACCGGTCGAAGACGTGCGGCAGCACCTCCTCGGGGATGCCCGGACCGTGGTCGCGGACCTCGATCACCAGCACCTTGCCCGCCGCCTCGGAGAGGGCCTCGGCCCCCTCGTCGCCGGCGTCCGCGTCCGCGACCTGCTCCGCCCGCTCACCGGGATCGTGCGCCGCGTGCGCCGCGAGCGGCGCGTGCGGCATCGGCGGCGCCAGCGGCTCCGCCGGGGCGTCCTTCACCCGCACCGAGACCCGCACCGGGGAGCCGCCGTGCTTGAGGGCGTTGCCGATCAGGTTGGCGAGTATGACGTCCAGCCGCCGCGGGTCCAGCCGCGCCGTGACGCCGCGCTCCGCGTCCAGCTCGACCGCGTCCAGCCAGGCGCGGGCGTCGACGCAGGCGGTGATCTGGTCGGCGATGTCCACGTCGTCGAGGACCAGACGGGCGGTGCCCGCGTCGAAGCGGGTGACCTCCATCAGGTTCTCCACCAGGTCGCCGAGCCGCCGGGTCTCGCTGACCACCAGCCGCACGGCCGGCTCGACCATCGGGTCGATGCCGCCGGTCTCCGCGTCGAGCTCCTCCTCCAGCACCTCCGTCACCGCGGTGATCGCGGTGAGCGGGGTGCGCAGCTCGTGCGACATGTCGGCCACGAACCGGCGCGACGCCTCGTCCCGGGCGCTCATCTCAGCCACCCGGTGCTCCAGCGCGGCGGCGGTGCGGTTGAACGTCCGTGACAACTCGGCCAGTTCGTCTGTGCCGGAGACCTGCAGGCGGGTGTCCAGCTTGCCCTCGCCCAGCCGGCGGGCGGCGATGCCCAGCCGGTGCACCGGCCGCAGCACGGTGGTGGCGGCCGCCTGCGCCAGCAGCGCGGAGCCGACCAGGGCCAGCGCGGTGGCGATGCCCAGGGACCAGGCCAGCGAGTTGAGGTCCTTGGCCTCCGGCTCCAGCGACTTCAGCATGTAACCGGTCGGGCCGTCGGCGATCTTCGCCCCGGCCACCAGGCACGGGGTGTCGTTCTCGTCCACCGTCCGCTGCCAGTACAGGTGGTACGGGGAGGAGTTGACGGACGTCAGCTTCTGCTTGCGGCCCACCGCGTCGCTCAGCGAACGCGGCACGTCCTCCAGGGTGAACTGCTCCCACACGTTCGACGGGGCGGTGACCCTCTCCCCGTCGGGCGTGGTGGATATCAGCAACACGCTGAAGTGCTGGCTGCTGCGGGACATCTCCTCGGCCGCGTGCCGCAGTTCCTCGCGGGTCGGCTCGGCCGGGAGGGCCGCCGCGTGGCGCTGCATCTCCTGCGCGAAGTCGCGCAGCACCGCGTCCTGGGCGCGGGTCAGCACCGCCTCGCGGTTCAGCCAGTACGCGATGCCGGACGCCGTCACCGCCGCGGTCAGCGCGACCAGGCCGAAGACCAGCACCAGGCGCAGCCGCAGGCTGGTGAAGCGCAGGGAGCGGGCTCTCGGGGCCTTCGCCTCCCGGCCTCCGCCGCCGCCCTGCCCGGCATCGGCGGACGGCTGCGCCGCGGCAGGGGTGCCCGGGGGATGGCGCTCGGTCACTGCGGCTGGTCCAGGCGGTAACCGACGCCCCGCACCGTGCGGATCAGCGTCGGGGAGGACGGCACGTCCTCCACCTTGGCGCGCAGCCGCTGCACGCAGGCGTCCACCAGGCGCGAGTCGCCCAGGTAGTCGTGCTCCCACACCAGCCGCAGCAGCTGCTGACGCGACAGCGCCTGCCCGGGGCGGCGGCTGAGCTCCAGGAGCAGCCGCAGCTCGGTCGGGGTGAGCTGCAACTCCTCCCCGTTCTTGGTCACCGTCATCGCGGAACGGTCGATGACCAGCGAGCCGAACGCCGCCGAGTCGCTCGACTCCCGCTCCCCGCGGCGCAGCACCGCGCGGATCCGGGCGTCCAGCACCCGGCCCTGCACGGGCTTGACCACGTAGTCGTCGGCGCCGGACTCCAGCCCGACCACCACGTCGATGTCGTCGCTGCGCGCGGTCAGCAGGATGATCGGCAGCTGGTCGGTCCGCCGGATCCGCCGGCAGACCTCGAAACCGTCGATTCCGGGCAGCATGACGTCGAGCACGATCAGATCCGGCCGCTGCTCGCGCAGCAGCTGAAGACCGTCCTCACCGCTCGCAGCGGTCGCCACGCGGTGCCCCTGGCGGGTCAGGGAGAGCTCCAGGGCCGTACGGATGGCGTCGTCGTCCTCGATCAGCAACAGGGAAGGCACGGGCTCATTCTGGCCCATGGTCCTCACGGAGGGAATTCCGGTTACCGGAACACCTGTTCGCCCCAGCTCACGGCCGGGACGCCCGGGAACGCGATCTTCGTGCGGGGGGCCTGTGACAGGTCTGTGACAGTCGGCGGACACCGTCATGAAGTGTCCCCGGCAACATCTTCCTCACGGACAGGAACATGACGGGGAGGCGCGGGATGAGCACTCTGCTCAGCAATGGCACTGGTGCAGTGACCACGCGTCTGCACGACGTGGTGATCCGGGGGGAGCGGTCCGGCGTCGTGGGGGCGCGGGGCTGCGTGCGGGGAACCGGCAGCCGGTACGGCGTTCCGGCCCAGCCGGCGCCGGGACCCGCGTCCGCGCCCGTCACGCCCGCCGTGACGCCTGCCGTGACGCCTTCCGTGCCGGCGCAGCGCACGGCCGCCGACCCGGTGCGGGGGGACCAGGGCGGCCCGCGCGCCACCGAGGGCGGCCTGTCGGAGGCCGAGTTCACCGCCTACGTGCGGGAACGGCGGGCCTCGCTGTACGCCACGGCCTACCACCTGACCGGCGACCGCTTCGAGGCGGAGGACCTGCTCCAGAGCGCGCTGTTCTCCACCTACCGGGCGTGGGACCGGATCAGCGACAAGGCGGCGGTGGGCGGCTACCTGCGGCGCACCATGACCAACCTGCACATCAGCGCCTGGCGCCGCCGCAAACTCAACGAATACCCGACCGAGGAGCTGCCGGAGACGGCCGGCGACCTGGACTCCATGCGCGGCACCGAGCTGCGCACCGTCCTGTGGCAGGCGCTCTCCCGGCTCCCCGAGCCGCAGCGGACCATGCTGGTCCTGCGGTACTACGAGGGCCGCACCGATCCGGAGATCGCGGACATCCTCGACATCAGCGTCGGCACGGTCAAGTCCAGCATCTGGCGGTCGCTGCGGCGGCTGCGGGAGGACCAGGTCCTCGGACTCGGCCGTGACGAGGAGGAAGCCTTCGGCGAACTGGTCGCCTGAAGGTAGCGAGGGCTCACGGGGGATCGGAGCCCTTGGGGGGGCACGGGGGAACAGGGGAAACACGGGGGGAACGGGTCCGGGCGGTTCCGGGGGGAGCCGGCCGGACCGGGGGAGCCATGGGGACCCCACGGGGGAAACGGGGGCCCCACGGGGGAAAGCGGGGGGCACGGGGGAAGGGCGGGACCGGAAGCGGGGGCTTTCCGGTCCCGCCCTCTTGCGTGCGGGGGGCGTTTCGTGTGGTGCCGTTCGCGCGGGGGTGGTGCGGGTCGCGCGCGGTGCGGGTTGCGACCCCGCGGCCCCGCGGCCCCGCGGCCCCGCGATCACCCTCGCGCTTCGCCGCAGCGTCGCTTCCGTGCCGACCGGTGCCGACCGGTGCCGACCGGTGCCGCGGGGGGCGCGGAGGGCCCGCCGGCGGCGGTGGCGCGGGGACAGTCCGTGTTGCCGCGGGCGGGAGTGCCGCCGAGCCCCGTGCGAGGTGTTCGTGTCACGGCAGGCAGTGGTGCCGCCCGGCCCCGTGCGGGTGGTCCGGGTCGCCCGGCTCGGCCGAGCCGCCCGACGCGGTGCGGCCCCGCTGTTCGCCGCGGCCGGGCTCGTGTCACGCGGGGTCGGGCGAGGCCCGGTCAGCCCGTGGTCGCCCGGCTCCCGCCGGACCGCGCCGTCGCCGCGCCCACCACGGCCGCGACCCTCGTCTCGGCCTCCGGCCGGTCGCAGGGGTATGCCCCGAGCGAGGTCTGCCGCGCCACGATGGTCCGCTCCGACCGCATCAGCCGCCAGCCCCGCCGCAGCAGGAACGGCACCGACTTGCGGCCCTCGCGCAGGTCCCGCAGGAAGCGCCGCCGGAACGTGGTCACCGACCCCCGGGTCAGGCACAGGGCGTCGCCCAGCAGCCCCAGCTCACGGCAGCGGGAGACGATCTCTGCGGCGAAGATCCCCTCGGCCACGAACACGGGCGCGCCGGCGATGTCCAGCTCCGTCCGCCCGGTGCGGGCGCTCAGCGAGATGTCGTACACCGGCACCTCGGTCCGCCCCGTCCGGCACAGCGACTCGATCGCGGCCACCGCGGTGTCCGCGTCCCAGGACAGCGGGTGGTCCCAGTCGATGTCCTCGCTCCCGGCCAGCAGCGGCAGCGAGGGGTCGTCCGCCTCCTTGTAGAAGTCGTCCAGCCGCAGCACCGGCAGCCCGGTGGCGGCAGCGAGCAACGACTTCCCGGACCCCGAGGGGCCGCAGAGCAGAACAACACGTGTCGACGAGGAGTACTGGGTGGTCACGAGACACCAGTCTGCGGCATCGAACGCCCCTCGAACGAGTCGGCGGCGTGACTTCGGCGCGGACGTCCCATTGGACGCCCCGTCGGACATGCCCCGCAGGCGCCGCCGGGCGCCGTCCGCGACCGTCAGGCGGACGGGTCCGCGGTGAGGTCGAGTGTCCAGTTCTGGCCGACCAGATCGTGGCCGTAACTGTGGTGGCGTTCCTCGTCGGCGAGCGTGAAGCCGAAGCCCCGGTAGATCCGGCGTGCCGCCGTGAGCACGTCGTTGGTCCACAGCGTTACCTGCTCGTAGCCCGCCGCACGGGCGAAGGCGAGGCACTCCTCGACCAGGCGGGTCCCGAGGCGAAGGCCCCTGCCCTCCGGGGTGACGAGCAGGATGCGCAGCCTGGCCTCCTGGGGCCGGTCGCCGGCGACGAGGAAGACGCATCCCACGCGCCGCCCGTCGACCTCGGCGATCCACCCCGCCTCACGCGCCGGGTCGTGCCCGGCCGCGTAGTCGGCCACGATCCGGGCGACCAGCGCCTCGAAGTCGGTGTTCCATCCGAACTGCCGGTCGTACGTCTCGCCGTGGGCCATCACCACCCATCCCAGGTCGCCGGGACGGTCGGCGCGACGAATGCGGACCTGCTGCTGGACTTGCTGTGGCACGTGCTCTCCCGGCCCATGAGGGCGTCACTGAAACGATCGTTTCAGTTAGGCTAGTCGCATGTCCCAGGAAGCGCCAACCCCCTCCGCCCGGCAGAACGAGCTGCTGGAAGCGGCCTACCGGTACGCCCTCGACCACGGTCTGGCCGACCTGTCGTTGCGCCCGCTGGCCGAGGCCGTCGGCTCCAGCCCGCGGGTCCTGCTCTTCCTCTTCGAGAGCAAGGACGGCCTGCTGCGCGCGCTGCTCGCCCGTGCCCGCGCCGACGAACTGGCGCTGCTGGACCGGGCCCGGCGGACCGACCGGCCCGAAGGACTCGGCCCGGCCGTCGCACGGGTCTGGACGTGGCTCGCCGACAAGGAGCACCGGCCGCTGCTGCGCCTGTGGGCCGAGGCATACACCCGCTCCCTGGTCCAGCCCGACGGGGCCTGGGCCGGTTTCGCCCGCGCGACGGTGGAGGACTGGCTCCAGGTCCTGGCCGGCTTCCAGCCGCCGTCCGAACGCGACGGCGAGGCCGGCGCCGCCCGCCGCACCCTGGCCCTGGCCGTCCTGCGCGGCGCCCTGCTCGACCTCCTCGCCACGGACGACGAACAGCGGGTCTCCGCCGCCGTCAGTCACCAACTCGCCCTGCTGTGACGGGCGCCCGGAGGACCGCCCGGCCGGGGCCGTACGCGCGGCCCCGTGGCCCGGCGAACAGGTGTGATGTGAACCCCCGCGCGCGGCGGGATGTGGTGCGGGGTTGGCTTCGAACAGGACGGGAACAGCGGGCAAGCCACTTTGGCCCGCCGCGCACGCTCCACTACGCTTCGTGATTCCCCGGTCACCGAAGAGAACAGGGCCAGCGCACCATGGGACGTCACGCCGCGCCGAAGCAGGCGAAGCAGTCGAAGCACACCGGACGCGCGAGCGCCGCACGCGCGGCGGTGGTCCTGGCGGGGGCCGGGCTGGCGCTGGGTGGAGGGGCGGTGGCGGCCTCCGCGGCGCCGGTGCCGGCGGTGCCGAGCGCCGATCAGGTGGAGCCCAAGGTGGCGCTCAGCGTGATCGACCTGAAGACCGGGATGGAGACGCTGAAGAACACCGTCGGGTACACGGTCGGTCCGGTCGGGGCGCTGAAGCCGAACCCGCTGGCCGGGACCGGGGTGGACCCGACGGACAACGGGGTGGGCACCCAGGTCGCGGACTTCCAGCCGGTCACGACGAAGACGCTGACCTCCCCGCTCACGCAGGCGGAGACGATCAACGCGCTGCCCGCGGTGGGTCAGGTCACCGGGATGCTCGGAGGCCTCGCTCCCGCCCCGGCGGCCTGAGCGGCCCGGTCGGTCAAGGACCGGGGACGGCCGGGGCGGGAGGGGCTGTGCCGGATGCGGGATGTGGGGGAGTTACCCGCAGCCGGTCTGCGGCTGTGCCCCCTCCCCTCCTGCGGGGGGCTCGCCGCGGTCGGTGGCCCGGTGGTGGTGCCTTTCCGGGACCGGTCAGTAGGACGATCCGGAGGCGCCCAGCGAACCGGTCGTGTGCCAGACGGTCTTGGTCTCCAGGAAGGCCGTCAGGCGGTCGGTGCCCGGGGTCGCCGTGAAGTCCTCGCCGGTGCGCGGACGCAGCACCCGCTTGAGGTTGTCCGCGGCCGCGACCTCCAGCTCGGTCGCGAGCTCCGCGTTCGCGCCGGTCAGGTCGAGGGCGTTGACGTCCATGTGGGAGGCCAGCGTCGGGGCGATCTCCGCCGTGCGGCCGGAGAGGACGTTGACCACGCCGCCGGGGACGTCGGAGGTGGCCAGCACCTCGCCGAAGGAGAGGGCGGGCAGCGGGGACCGCTCGCTCGCCACCACGACCGCCGTGTTGCCGGTGGCGATCACGGGCGCGACCACGGAGACCAGGCCCAGGAGCGAGGACTCCTGCGGGGCCAGCACCGCGACCACGCCGGTGGGCTCCGGGGTGGAGAGGTTGAAGAAGGGGCCCGCGACCGGGTTGGCGCCGCCGGCGATCTGGGCGATCTTGTCGGTCCAGCCCGCGTACCAGACGAGGCGGTCGACGGACAGGTCGACCAGCGCGGCCGCCTTGGCCTTGGACAGGCCCTCCGCCTCGGCCACCTCACGGGTGAACTGGCTGCGGCGGCCCTCCAGCATCTCCGCGACGCGGTAGAGGACCTGCCCGCGGTTGTACGCCGTGGCGCCCGCCCAGCCGCCGAACGCCTTGCGCGCCGCGACCACCGCGTCACGGGCGTCCTTGCGGGACGACAGCGGGGCGTTCGCGAGCCAGTTCTCGTCCTTGGAGCCCGTCACCTCGTACACCCGGCCGCTCTCGGAACGCGGGAACTTGCCTCCCACGTACAGCTTGTAGGTCTTGAAAACGCTCAGACGCTGTGACATCAGACGCTCAGACATCGAGGTAGGCCTCCAGCCCGTGGCGACCGCCCTCGCGGCCGTAACCCGACTCCTTGTAGCCGCCGAACGGCGAGGTGGGGTCGAACTTGTTGAACGTGTTGGACCAGACGACGCCCGCGCGCAGCTTGTTCGCCACGGCGAGGATGCGGGAGCCCTTGTCGGTCCAGATGCCCGCGGAGAGGCCGTAGGCGGTGTTGTTGGCCTTGGCGACCGCCTCGTCCGGGGTGCGGAAGGTGAGCACCGACAGGACCGGGCCGAAGATCTCGTCGCGGGCGACGGTGTGCGCCTGGGTCACGCCGCTGAAGACGGTCGGCGCGAACCAGTAGCCCGCGGACGGGATCTCGCACGGGGCGGTCCAGCGCTCGGCGCCCTCCGCCTCGCCCTGGTCGGCGAGGGAGGAGATCCGGGCCAGCTGCTCGGCGGAGTTGATCGCGCCGATGTCGGTGTTCTTGTCCAGCGGGTCGCCCAGACGCAGGGTGGAGATGCGCTGCTTGAGGGCGTCGAGCACCTCGTCGTGCACCGACTCCTGGACCAGCAGGCGGCTGCCGGCGCAGCAGACCTGGCCCTGGTTGAAGAAGATGCCGTTGACGATGCCCTCGACGGCCTGGTCGACGGGCGCGTCGTCGAAGACGATGTTGGCGCCCTTGCCGCCGAGCTCCAGGGTGAGCTTCTTGCGGGTGCCGGCCACCGTGCGGGCGATGGCCTTGCCGACGGCGGTGGAGCCGGTGAAGGCCACCTTGTTCACGTCCGGGTGGGCGACCAGCGCGGCACCGGTGTCGCCGTAGCCGGGGAGGATGTTCACGACACCCTTGGGGAGCCCGGCCTGGCGGCAGATGTCCGCGAAGAACAGGGCGGACAGCGGGGTCGTCTCGGCCGGCTTGAGGACCACCGTGTTGCCGGTGGCGAGCGCGGGGGCGATCTTCCACGCCAGCATCAGCAGCGGGAAGTTCCACGGGATGACCTGCGCGGCCACGCCCAGCGGCTTGGGCGCCGGACCGTAGCCGGCGTGCTCCAGCTTGTCGGCCCAGCCCGCGTAGTAGAAGAAGTGCGCGGCGACCAGCGGGAGGTCGGCGTCGCGGGTCTCCTTGATCGGCTTGCCGTTGTCCAGGGTCTCCAGGACGGCCAGCTCGCGGGAGCGCTCCTGGACGATCCGCGCGATGCGGAACAGGTACTTGGCGCGCTCGCTGCCGGGCAGCGCGGACCAGCCCTCGAAGGCGCGGCGGGCGGCGGCGACCGCGCGGTCCACGTCGGCCTCGCCGGCCCGGGCCACCTCGGAGAGGACCTCCTCGGTGGAGGGGGACACCGTCTTGAAGACGCGGCCGTCCGCGGCCTCGGTGAACTCGCCGTCGACGAACAGCCCGTAGGACGGGGCGATGTCCACCACCGAGCGGGACTCGGGCGCCGGTGCGTACTCGAAAGTCATGGGGATCAGTCCACCGTCACGTAGTCGGGGCCGGAGTAGCGGCCGGTGGCCAGCTTCTGCCGCTGCATCAGCAGGTCGTTGAGGAGGGAGGAGGCGCCGAAGCGGAACCAGTGGTTGTCCAGCCAGTCCGGGCCCGCCGTCTCGTTGACGATGACCAGGAACTTCACCGCGTCCTTGGCGGTGCGGATGCCGCCGGCCGGCTTCACGCCGATCTGGATCCCGGTGCGGTCCCGGAACTCGCGCACGGCCTGCAGCATCAGCAGGGTGTTCGAGGGGGTCGCGTTGACCGCCACCTTGCCGGTGGAGGTCTTGATGAAGTCGGCCCCCGCGAGCATCGCGAGCCAGCTGGCGCGGCGGATGTTGTCGTACGTGGACAGCTCGCCGGTCTCGAAGATCACCTTGAGGCGGGCGGCACCGCCGCAGGCCTCCTTCACGGCGGTGATCTCCTCGTACACCTTGAGGTAGTGCCCGGACAGGAAGGCGCCGCGGTCGATGACCATGTCGACCTCGTCGGCGCCCGCGGCCACGGCGGCCCGGACGTCGGCCAGCTTGACCTCCAGGGGCGCGCGGCCCGCGGGGAAGGCAGTGGCGACGGAGGCGACCTTCACCGAGGACCCGGCGACGGCCGCCTTGGCGACCTCGACCAGGTCCGGGTAGACGCAGACCGCGGCGGTGGAGGGCGCCGTGCGGTCGGTCGGGTCGGGCAGGACGGCCTTGGCGCCGAGCGCGCGGACCTTGCCGGGGGTGTCGGCGCCCTCCAGCGTGGTCAGGTCGACCATGGAGATCGCCAGGTCGAGGGCGTACGCCTTGGCCGTCGTCTTGATGGACCGGGTGCCCAGGGCCGCGGCCCGGGCCTCCAGGCCGACCGGGTCCACGCCGGGGAGCCCGTGCAGGAAGCGGCGCAGCGACGCGTCGGACGCGGCGACGTCGGTCAGTGCGTGGGTCGGGGAGGGTGTTGTCGACATGGTCACCAGGCGAGCATATCTACGCGTGTAGCTGCTGCCCAGTCCTCAAGGTCTCCATCCGGTTCCGGATCGGTCGCGGGGCGGAGGAGAGCGGTCGTGGTCAGGCACAATCGAAAGCATGAACACGAGCCCCACGGCCCCCACCAGTCCTGACACGGTCTACCGGTCCCCGATGGCCCTGGCCGGCGGAGTGCTGACGCTGCTCGTCGTCGGCGGACTGTCCGTCGACGCCTTCCTGCACGGCTCCACGCGGGCCGTCTGGACGGCGGTGGGCGTACTGCTGCTGGTGGTGCCGGTGGTCGTCGCCTTCACCTTCCGCCCCGCGGTGCTGGCCAACGAGGAGCGGCTGGCGGTGCGCAACCCGCTGCGGATGATCACGCTGCCGTGGGGGCAGATCGCCGGGTTCCGGTCCGGGCTCTCGCACGAGGTGTTCACCGAGGACGGGCGGAAGTTCGAGCTCTGGGCGCTGCCGGTGTCCCTGCGGGACCGGCGCAAGGCGCTCCGCAAGGCGCAGACGGCGGAGCGGCCGGGAGGCCGCGACCGTGGACGGGGCGCCGCGCCGGCCGGGCTCGGGTCCCCGGGCGCGGCGGGCCCCGGCGGGGTCGTCGACGAGCCGCCGCGGCGGGGGACCGACCAGATCGTGGGCGACCTCCGCGAGCGCTGGGAGCGCCAGGTGAAGGTCTCCACCGCCCAGGGAGAGGTCACCGTGCGCTGGGCGTACGAGCTGATCGCCCCGGTTGCAGCGGGCCTGATCGTCCTGATCGCCCTCCAGGTGACGGGCTGACCGTTGGCGGTTGGGCGGGGTGAGCCCCGGTTTCACTGCTCCAGCAGTGAAACCG